>CAXAGK010000273.1:0-5765 GCA_963968305.1 uncultured Rickettsiales bacterium
CGGTACGGCCAGACAACCAGAGCTTCCATCGCACGCCGCATCTCGTCAGGGTCGGCTTCGTCGACGGGCGCACGGACTGCGGGATACGCATCATTACTGATCAGAACGTCGATACGGCCTTGCGCGGAAAACGCATCGGAGATGACATCTTCCGGCTCTTGCGCTGTGACCGCTATGGTTCTCGGAAATTCGGCTTCGAACACCGACCGATTGTTCGGGTCGGAAAACGCCTCATCGTGGCAGATCACCCGCGCACCATATCCCGCGAGTACCTTCGCCGAGCCTGGTCCGACGAAATGCCGGGCATTGGTGACAACGACTACCCGATCTTTAAGCATATCTCCTACTCCGCTTTGCGGCGCAGCGCGTCGTTAATAGCATCCGGCACCGGTGTGTAACTCTTTGTGGTGACGAGGTTCGCAAAAACTTGTTCTGGGCCACCTGCCCGCTCGATCACTTCCTTTTGAGCGGCGTTGGCTTGCCGGTCGATATCCTCGGGATCAATCATGTTGCGCAAAATCGCCTCGTAATCTCGCAGCACGTCGACATAGAGCGGGTCATCCGAAAGGTCGTGTTCTTCTTCCGGGTCGGATTCCAGATCGAACAACTCCGGTTCGAAGCCGACGTAATGAATGTACTTGTAGCGCCCTTTGCGAATCATGAAGGATCCGGAGGGCGATTTCGCCGCATGATATTCACTGAAAGCAACACGGTCCGGATCATCATCCGCCAATGCAATTCCGAACAGACATCGACCAGGTAATTCGCCCGCTTCCGGGTCTTCCGCAATAGTCCAATTGATTATACTGGGATGCACGTCCACCAATGATACCGGTGTGCGAGAAATCTTGCCGACCGGCACGCCCGCACCGGCGAGGATTATCGGAATGCCGCTCGCTTCCTCATAGTGGTTGGACTTACCCCATTGCCCACGCGCACCGGCATTCTCGCCATGATCCGAGGTGTAAATCACTCGGGTCCGGCCGAGACCACCGATATCCGTCAGCGTGTTGACAACTTTGCCCACCATGGCGTCCATGAAACTGCACAGCCCCAGATAGGCCGCATAGGCCGTCTTGTGGGCTTCGGTACTTCCGTCAGCGCCAAGATTGACCTTCATGATATCGGCGAGCCAAGGATGATGAGCGTAATCCGTCTGATGGCCGAGTTTCGGCATCGGCATCTCATCGACCGGATAGAGATCGAAGAATTCATCCGGTGCCAGAAGAGGATAGTGCGGCGTCAGGAAACTGACGAAGAGGACCCAAGGCTCGTCCGAATCCGCCTGCTCGAGAAGCCAATCGCAGGCCAACTCTGCGACTTTGCGGTCGTAGCGGGTATATTCGCTTTCTCCCTTGCCCGCCTCGAGAACGATTCCGGCGGCACCACCGCCAGGCTTCGGCGGCGGTGGGCTAAAATCCGGAAATTGCTTTCGCACTGACGTGTGAATCATGCCAATGCCATCCTTGATGTGCATCGGTATGTGTTGGCGGTCCAAGCCGGTCGGGTCGTCTTCGGACCGGTAGTGGAGTTTCCCAATGGATTCGACCCGGACACCGGCTTCCTGCAGACGATGACCCCAGCCTTTGACCCGGCCGTCATAGGCGATGGCATTGTCCCAATAGCCGATATCATGGACATAGCGGCCCGTCGCGAAACTGGCGCGGGCGGGAACGCAGATCGGGCAATTGGTATAAGCTCGATCGAAGCGCGTACCCCGTGCCGCCAAAGCGTCGAGGTGCGGCGTTTTTACCAAGGGATGCCCGGCAGAGCCCAGCATCTTCGGATTGTGCTCGTCCGCCATAATGACGAGCATATTTCTCGGCTCCATCGCCAACACCTCGCGCTTACGACGCTCGCGCTATTGCACCGTCGACTTGGAGGTCGGAATGATGCGTGTGACCACGTTCTGCTCCCGGTCGAGGTATTCCGGCACGCGCGGGCCCATCTCGTTCTTCCAATAGTCGGTCTCGTATACCGCCGCATAGAGCTCCTTGCGTTGCTCTTCGCTCTCGAAACGGCGCAGCCAAACATAGACCGTCTCGTCTTCCTCACCACCGAAACTACCGCAGATCACCATGCCTTTTGAGACTTGGAAGGGAATGATTTCCTCTTCCATGATTTTTATCCATTCGGCCAGCTTGCCGGGCTTCACCTTGTATTGCCGTAATTCGTAGAAAGCCATTGGTCGTCTCTCCCTATGTTTTGTTCTGCTCTATGATCCGATGAGGATTGAGCTTGGATAGGAAGATCGAACTTTCCCCCCAGGTCGGCAAGTCGTGGAGTGCACATTAGGCGCTAGGGCCCAAACCGATTTTGACCTAAGTCTGTTAGTCTATGCTCGAGTATCTCACCTTCCGCCGGTTGCTTCTGCTCCTAACGGTTCAGTTGACGACCCTGCTGCACGGCATGTCGATTACCGTGATCTCCATCGTCCTGCCGCAGATGAAGGGCACACTGAGTGTCACTCAGGATCAGATCGCCTGGACCATTACATTCAATTTGGTGGCAACCGCCATTGCGACGCCGATGACGGGTTGGCTCGCGGCGCGCCTCGGCTGGCGCAACCTGCTGGTCGGCACGGTCATTGGATTCACCGTCGCGACAGCGCTCTGCGGCATGGCGAATTCATTGGAGATGCTGATCCTGTTCCGCATTCTACAGGGTGTCTTTGGCGCACCCTTGCAGCCGCTCGGCCAGGGCATGCTGCTAGCGAGTTTTCCGAAGCATTTACATGCGATGGTCCTCATGATGTGGGGCATCGGTGGAGTTTTCGGCCCGGTGATGGGCCCGGTCTTCGGCGGCGAAATAGCCGAGGCGATCAACTGGCGCTGGGCTTTCTTCGCCATGGTGCCTTTCGGCTTCATCGGCGCGATCACCGCTTGGATATCTCTCGACGAACACCAACGCGGCTCATATCCGCGCCTCGACGCCTTCGGCATCTCCATGTTGTCGATCGCCATCGGTGCGGCGACTTTAATGCTCAATCGCGGCCAGCGTCTCGACTGGTTCGATTCGACTGAGATCATCATTGAAACATTGGTCGCATTCACCGCCTTCTACCTGTACCTGGTCCACACGCTCACCCATGAGAAACCGTTCTTCGACCGCGCGCTTTTCGTCGATCGAAACTTCGTCATGGGATTATTCGTCTCCCTTCTGATGGGGATGCTCAGCTATACGCCGCTCATCATGTTTCCGCCGATGATGAAGGAACTGGCGGGTTATCCCGAAAGCATCATCGGGTATCTACTGACGTCGCGCGGCATCGGTAATTGGTTGAGCTTTCTAATTGTGGTGCCGTTGACGCGCCGATGGCCCCGGGGGTGCCTTGCCCTCGGGCTTACCTTCCAAGCTATATCGGGCTTCGCGATGGCGCAGCTCGATATGAATATGACGCATTTCGATATCTTCTGGATGAACGTCATGCAGGGATTCGGGTTTGGCCTGGGTTATACTCCGATGGCGGTGTTGGCATTTTGCACCTTGCAAGACCGCCTCATGGTGGAGGGCTCGGCACTGTTCAACGTGATGCGCCATTTTGGCAGCGTTGTGTTCATATCGTTCAGTATTCTGGTGCTCACGCACGGAATGCACAGCAGTTATTCAGACCTGCGGGATTGGATCTCGCCGTTTAACGAACTCTTCAACATGTCGAGTGTCGTCGGCGGATGGTCCCATAACACACAAACGGGGCTGGCCGTCCTCAACAACGAAATCCTGCGCCAGGCGACAATGATCGGCTATATCAACGCGTTCTATCTATTCGCCATCACCGCGACCCTGACGGTACCCTTGGCGCTGCTATTCCGGAGCCCGGTCAAATCTCAAGATTGATTGCGACGTTTCAGCTGCGTCTCTCGCCACAGAATGAACAAGCCACTGCCGACGACCACGCTCGCCCCGATGATCATGTCCTGTTTCGGCACATCGCCGAAGAACAGGAACCCGTAGATCACCGCCCAAACCAGGTTGAAATAACGGAACGGCCCGAGCACCGCGACTTCGCCGAACCGGAAGGCGATGACCAGGAAATACTGGCCTACGCCCTGCAACACACCTGTCAGCGCCAACAATCCGATGCCATATAGATCCGGCATCTTCCAACCGAACGGCAAGGCTGCCATGCCGCCGAATAAAACGAAGGCGGTCGAGCAGAACATGATTGAGTTGTTGGTCTCGGTCGTCGACAGGCGGCGGGTGAAAATATCGCGCAAAGAATTCGTAAACGCCGCCGCAAGCGCAAAGACCGCAACCCAAACCAGCGGGTTCGAGCCCGGCTGGATCATGAACAACACCCCACCGAAGCCGATCAGCACCGCCGTCCAACGCCGCCAACCAACCTTTTCACCCAACAAAAAAGGCGCCATTGCGGTGCCGAAGATCGGTGAGACGAAAAAAATTGCGATAACATCCGCCAGCGGCATGACCTTGATCGCGGTGACGAAGCCAATGGTGGTGAACAACACGCAGCATCCGCGCAGAATCTGACCCTTCCAATTATTGATCCGAAGGGACCCGAGACCGCCGGTCCGGTACACCATGAAGAATACCGGGATAAAGACGAAGAGCGACCGGAAGAACAAAATCTCGCCAACCGGATAGGTCCCGGTCAGCAATTTCGCGAGGCTGTCCGTCAGCGACAGGATCGCTCCAGCGCTCACCAAGGCGGCGATACCTCTCAACTGATTGATCGCGGGAAGCAGTGGTGCCGGGCTCAATAAAGGGCTCTACGGTATTGACGTTCAGCATGAACCGCGAGCATAGCATGATAAATAGCCGCGACCGTTCTCTTTTATTTTAAAATTCCGCGAGTACCGATATCTCTGCAAGTCCGATACATATTTTACCACGAGTCTTAATTACAATGTAACACTCTCGGTTTTCGACAAAGACGGAAACTGCCTTGAAAAAAGCGCTATTGCCGACTCCCATCGTTTTGGTGGAAATATGATCGCTCCGATCACCGAGGCATTTAAGACCATTTCGTTAATTTACCGCGGCGTTTTGCAGGGGCTCCTCAACAATCCGCGAATTGTCGCCAGTCTTAAATAACCCCATCAGGTATTCCACCACGGTAGGTCACTGAACGAGCGCATGTCGATCTCGTGCGTCCATGTCGAGCGGTGTTGTTGGGCGATGTGAAAATACGTCTCTGCGATCTTCTCCGGCAGCATGAGACCGTCATGCTCCATCCCCCGAGTTTCGCGTAACTCCTGGTATTTCTCCGGCCCCAGCATCTTACCCAAGGTGTCAGGCGCATCGACCGCGCCGTCGATCAGTATATGCGCGATGTGGATGCCTTTGGGGCCAAGTTCCGCATTGAGCGACTGGCACAGCATGCGCCGCCCGCCCATGGAAGCCGCATGAGAATGCTGACCTTTATTACCTCGTACCGCCGCCGTCGCAGACGTCACCAGGATCGTTCCCTGGCCGCGCTCTTCCATCAGCGGAACAACCGCCGAGGCGGCGCGAAACAAGCCAAAGGTCGCCAACCGCCACCCCATCTCGAAGGTCTTGTAGTTGGTTTCCGCCAAGGTCCGGTTACCGACCTGCGAGCCGAGATTGAAAACCAAAACTTCAATGGGACCGATATCCGCCTCCACCTTCCCGACCAGGTCTTCGATGCTGTCGGGCTCGACTGCATTTAACAGAAATCCTGTCGCCGAACCGCCACTGCCCTCGATTTCCGCGATCATTGCATCGAGACCGTCTTGGCCGGTGCGGCGGCACAGAACCGCGTGATATCCCTCGCGCGCAAATCG
>CAXAGK010000274.1:0-5764 GCA_963968305.1 uncultured Rickettsiales bacterium
CCGATGTTGCAGTGCGGCTTGTTACGTACAAAATTCTCTTTCGCCATCTGTCGTCTCCAACCCTTAAAACAAAGTTACGCGAGGTTTGCTCGGACCTCTTCGGCAACTGCCTGTGGCACTTGCGCGTAATGATCAAATTGCATGGTAAATTGGGCACGGCCTTGGCTCGAAGACCGCAAGGTATTGATATACCCGAACATATTAGCTAACGGCACCAGCGCATTCACCACTCGAGCATTGCCCCGTTGGTCCATGCTACTAACGTTGCCGCGTCTGCTGTTCAAGTCGCCTATAATGTCACCCATATATTCTTCCGGTGTCACCACTTCGACCTTCATTATTGGCTCCAATAAACGAGGCCCCGCTTTTTGCATCGCTTCACGGAACGCTGCCCGCGACGCCATCTCAAATGCCATCACCGACGAATCAACGTCGTGAGACGCACCGTCAAATAAAGTGGCTTTAAAATCTATAACTGGGAATCCGGCTAGAATTCCATTTTCTCGCGAATCAGAAATCCCCTTATTCACGCCGGGAATAAACTCCCGCGGAATATTACCGCCGACAACTTTACTGACAAACTCGAAACCTTCACCCGGCTCCGATGGTTCAAAATGTATTTTTACACGCGCAAACTGGCCGGAACCGCCCGTCTGCTTCTTGTGGGTGTAATCAATATCAACAGCTTTTGAAATAGTCTCGCGATACGCCACCTGCGGAGCACCGATATTCGCTTCCACACTAAATTCACGCCTCATGCGGTCAACGATTATATCCAGGTGCAGTTCGCCCATGCCCTTTATTATGGTTTGGCCACTTTCCTGATCACTTGCGACACGGAAACTCGGATCTTCGGCAGCCAGACGCTGAAGTGCGGTCGACATCTTATCATGATCCGCTTTAGTTTTCGGCTCCACAGCGATCTCGATAACGGGATCCGGAAACTCCATTCGCTCCAGGATGATCGGCTTACTCGGATCACACAGAGTATCACCTGTCGTTACTGCCTTAAGGCCTGCTATCGCAACGATATCGCCAGCGCAGGCCTCTTTAATATCTTCGCGGCTATTAGCATGCATAAGAAGCATACGCCCAACGCGCTCTTTCTTGTCTTTCACTGTATTTTGGACACTATCACCGGTGCTCAGCGAGCCGGAATAAATGCGCGCAAAAGTCAACGTACCGACATACGGATCATTCATAATCTTGAATACGAGAGCCGAAAAAGGCTCTTCGTCGGTTGTTTTCCGCTCGTCTAAGGTCTCGCGATCCATCTTAAGGCCTTTGACGTTATCAACGTCTTGCGGCGATGGAAGATAATGAACGACCGCATCAAGAAGCGGTTGGACGCCTTTGTTCTTGAAAGCGGATCCCAGAAAAACCGGAACACAATCTCCGGCAATCACTCCCCTGCGGACACATGCGTGGAGCGTCTCTTGGTCGGGCTCGGTTCCATCAAGATAGGCTTCCATCGCGTCGTCATCTTGCTCGACGGCGGTTTCCACCAGCTTCGTGCGATATTCAGCAGCCATATCGGCCAGACCGCCCGGAATTTCGACTTCCTCGAACTCAGCCCCGAGATTTTCGTCTTTCCAGATGATCGCCTTCATCTTGACCAGATCGATCAAACCGACGAAGTCGGCTTCAGCGCCAATCGGCAGCTGCATGACCAACGGCTTGGCACCCAGACGGTCGACAAACATATCGACACAGCGGAAGAAGTCCGCGCCCATGCGATCCATCTTGTTCACAAAACAAATACGCGGCACGCCGTACTTATCAGCCTGGCGCCATACTGTTTCAGATTGAGGCTCGACACCTGCGACGCTATCAAAGACCGCGACCGCGCCGTCAAGCACCCGAAGACTACGCTCAACCTCAATAGTAAAATCCACGTGACCAGGCGTGTCGATAATATTGATCCGGTGATCTAACCAAGAACAGGTCGTAGCGGCGGAGGTAATCGTAATACCGCGCTCTTGCTCCTGCTCCATCCAATCCATCGTGGCATTGCCATCATGGACTTCGCCGATTTTGTGCGAACGGCCGGTATAATAGAGGACGCGTTCCGTCGTCGTCGTCTTGCCGGCGTCAATATGGGCCATGATGCCGATATTGCGGTATTGCTCGATTGGAGTTGTGCGTGCCATCAGAAAAACTCTTTAAATTCCACTTACCAGCGATAATGCGAGAAAGCTCGGTTTGCCTCGGCCATGCGATGCGTATCTTCACGCTTCTTGACCGCCCCACCCCGATTATTTGACGCGTCGAGCAACTCACCCGACAAGCGCTGCGTCATCGTATTCTCTGACCGTGAACGCGCGTTCTGGATCAACCAACGGAAGGCCAAAGCCTGCGCCCGGTCCGGGCGCACATCGATAGGCACCTGGTAAGTGGCACCACCAACACGGCGGGAACGCACTTCCAATTGCGGCTTCACGTTATCGAGCGCCTCATGGAAGGTCTGCACCGGGTCGCTACTACCGCGCCCCTGGATCGCGTCCAACGCACCGTAAACGATGGTTTCGGCGGTCGATTTCTTACCGTCTTTCATGACGATATTGATGAACTTGCTTAACACGACATCCCCGAACTTAGCGTCCGGCAAGATGGTCCGTTTTTCTGCACGATGGCGTCGCGACATGGTTGCTGTCCCTGATCTCTTACTTCGGCCGTTTGGCGCCGTATTTGGACCGGCGTTGACGACGGTCGTCGACACCTTGCGTATCCAATACTCCACGGATGATGTGGTAACGAACACCGGGCAAATCCTTGACGCGACCGCCGCGGATCATCACCACCGAGTGTTCCTGCAAGTTATGCCCCTCACCCGGGATATAACTTGTAACTTCAAAACCGTTTGTCAGACGTATGCGAGCCACTTTCCGCAAGGCGGAGTTCGGCTTCTTTGGCGTCGTCGTATAGACGCGCGTGCACACGCCGCGCTTCTGCGGGCAAGCTTCCAAGGCCGGAACCTTATTCCGCGTCGGCTTATCGTGGCGACCCTTTCGGACCAACTGGTTGATCGTCGGCATACGCTGCCCCTCAATTCCATCCAAACAGTTACCAGTCGCACCACTAAGCTAGTGTGCAACCAGCAAGGCGTTTGCCCCAAGCGCGAAAAATGCTCCGCTCCCCGGGCAAACCGGTTTCTATGACGACCGAAAACTCGGCCTTTATGTTTACTTCTGGTTCCGTGGGACTGCGTCTAGGCTTGCCCCGGTTCTAACTCATCGAACCGACACCTACAGCCAGTCACCCCCGCGAAAGTGGCCGCATACTAGTTACGGCCCTATGGAGCGTCAAGTAAAACATCCAAGAAAACTTAGGCATTTCTAAGGTTGATTCGAAAAATAGGCCGCTGGCGAATGAAGTAATTAAATTTCGCCAACGGCCTGATTTTATCTCGTTCGTTGCGCCAATCGAGCTTTGATTAGTCCGCTTCCGCTGCCACCACTTCGACGGGCGCCTCGATGGCCGCCTCTTTGGCTTGCTCGGCGATGATGGCCTTGTCGCGATCTTGTGCCACGGCGCGTATTTCGTTCATGTGGCTACCCGTTCCTGCCGGAATGAGTCGGCCCACGATGACATTTTCTTTCAGGCCTTCCAACGTGTCGACTTTGCCGTTTACCGCGGCCTCAGTCAGTACACGTGTGGTTTCCTGGAAGGATGCCGCCGAGATGAACGATTTGGTCTGCAACGAAGCTTTCGTGATGCCTTGCAGAACTGGCGTCGCACTTGCGATTTCGCCGCCATCCGCCTTGGTCTGATCGTTGACCTCACTGAACTCCTCGCGATCGACCTGCTCACCATTCAGGAAGATCGTATCGCCCGGGTCGCTGATCTCCACTTTCTGAAGCATCTGGCGGACCACTACCTCAATATGCTTATCGTTGATCTTCACACCTTGCAGGCGATAGACGTCCTGAATCTCCTTAACCAGATAACGGGCCAGGGCCTCGACACCGAGAACCTCCAGGATATCGTGCGGCACAGGATTACCGTCCATCAGGAGATCGCCCTCACGGACGTAGTCACCTTCTTGCACGGTGATGTGCTTGCCTTTCGGAATGAGATATTCCACCGGATCGATATTCTCGCCGTCGGGTACGACCACAATCCGGCGCTTGGTTTTGTAATCCTTGCCGAATTCGATGCGCCCTTCCGTTCCACTGATAATCGCGTAATCCTTAGGACGACGCGCCTCGAAGAGCTCGGCCACCCGTGGCAGACCGCCCGTGATATCGCGGGTTTTCGATGATTCCCGCGGAATACGCGCGACAACGTCACCGGCCTGGACTTCTTGGCCATTCTCCACCGACAGGATGGCGTCGACAGACATGAAGTAACGAGCCTCAGAGCCATTCGGCAATTTCACGACTTCGTTGCTCTTATCGCGCAGCGTGATCCGAGGACGCAACTCAGCACCCTTCGGTTGTTGCTTCCAATCGATAACCACCTTCGAGGTCAGGCCCGTCGCATCGTCCATCACTTCGCGGACCGCAACACCTTCGAGCAAGTCGACATAGTTAGCGATACCGTCCTTCTCCGTGATGATCGGAATGGTATAGGGGTCCCACTCCGCCAACTTGTCACCCTTCTTCACGTTCGACCCCTCATCGATGAACAGCCGAGCACCATACGGAATACGGTGACGGGCACGGTCACGGTCTTGCTCGTCCAGAAGGATCAATTCGCAGTTCCGACCCATGATCACCGGATGGCCGGTCGTATCCATGACGACGTTGCGGTTCTCAATCTTCACCTTGCCGTCGATTGAAGATTCAACGGATGACTGTTCGGCACCCCGCTGCGCGGCCCCACCGATGTGGAATGTCCGCATAGTCAGCTGTGTACCCGGCTCACCGATCGACTGAGCGGCAATAACACCAACCGCCTCGCCGGAGTTCACAGACGTGCCACGGGCCAAATCGCGACCGTAACACGTTGCACACACCCCACGTCGGCTCCCGCATGTAAGCGGCGACCGAACACGGAGTTGATCCAAGCCCGCCGTCTCGATGGCATCGGCCTCTGGTTCAGTGATCATTTGGTTGCGTTTGACAATGATCTCGCCCGACAACGGATCGACAATATCATCCGCTGGGAACCTTCCGACGATACGTTCGGACAGGCTTTCGATGATTTCCCCGCCTTCAATGACCGTCTCTAACGTCAGGCCGTTGTCGGTGCCGCAATCGTCTTCGATAATGATGCAATCTTGCGCCACATCCACGAGACGACGCGTCAGGTATCCGGAGTTAGCCGTCTTCAACGCCGTATCGGCGAGACCTTTCCGCGCACCGTGGGTCGAATTGAAATACTCGAGGACGCTCAAACCCTCCTTAAAGTTTGAAATGATCGGCGTCTCAATGATTTCGCCCGACGGCTTCGCCATCAGGCCCCGCATACCGGCCAATTGCTTGATCTGGGCGGCGGAGCCACGCGCACCGGAATGCGCCATCATGTAAACGGCGTTGAGCTCTCCACCCTGACCGGACGACATGGCTTTCATCATCTCGTCGGCGACTTCGTCCGTGCAGGTCGACCAGACGTCAACAACCTTATTATATTTTTCGCCTTTTGTGATCAAACCATCGAGATATTGCTGCTCATAGGTCTTGACCATGTCCTGAGCCGCGTTGATCAAACCCACCTTCGCGTCCGGAATGACCAGATCGTCCTTACCGAACGAAATGCCGGCCCGTGCGGCTTGTCCGAAGCCAAGGGACATCATGCGGTCGGCAAAAATACAGGTCTCTTT
>CAXAGK010000275.1:0-5729 GCA_963968305.1 uncultured Rickettsiales bacterium
GGCCACGGCGAGTAGCAGAATACCGATTCGCTTCAACACGTCGTTTTCTTATCTCCTAAGCCGGATTTTTCGCGACCGAAACGCCGATCATACTGTCACGGGTGACCAAATCGGTCAGCTCTTCTTCGCTCATCGACTCGGAGCCTTCGGGGCGCTTCGGAATGACGAGAAACCGCAAATCTGCCGTACTATCATGGACGCGGACATCGATATCGTCGGACATGACAGTACCGAACTCCGCCAAAACCTCGCGAGGTTCGCGCACGGTGCGGCTTCGATAGGCACGCGATTTATACCAATCCGGCGGCAGGCCGATCAACGAGCGCGGATAACAAGAACACAGAGTGCAGACGACCACGTTATGGACGTCGTCTGTGTTCTCGACACCTCGAATCGGAATGTCACCGGCATCGATATCCATCTCCGCCGCCGCGCCGTTAACATCGGCGATCAAGCGTTCCTTGAAGGCAGGATCAGTCCAGGCCTTCGCTATCAAACGGGCGCCGAAGACCGGCGAGCGGGAGTCCTGCTGTTCCATTTGATTGCGCAATTCGTCGGCAGTGATGACATCCTTCTCGACCAACAATTCTGCCAAGGCCTCCGTCATCACCTTATAATAGGTGATCGGCTGGTCCTCGAGGTCCGGTTGTTTGGGATGCTGGTGACCGTGTTCGTGATCGTGATGTTCGCTCATCAGGCTGCTCCTTCGCCGGGCTCAAGCCAATTTTCATATAGATCGACTAGCGCCGTATCGGCATTCGATCCTTCATAGTCGGGCCACACATCGCTCTGGCGGAATTGCACGCGATACAGCATCAGCGCCGGTTTCCCGTCGCGGCCATAGGCTAATTCCTCTGGATTGGCGTATGTCCCCACGACTTCATGGATGACACCTTTTTGGCCGCGGATGAAAAAAGGCGTTCGGACATGGCCGGGTGGAAACGCCCGACGCACAGTCACCGGATCGCCGACAGAATATTTTGCCGCCATTACGAGCCCTCCGCGTCGGCCTTGAGCCGCGCCTCGACCTCTTCCATGCGGCGCCCCAATTCGTCGATCGTAATGATGCCTTTTTCGATCAAAATATTGGTCGTCGATGCCGCCCAACGTTCGTAATAGGACATCTCGTCATATGCCTTGGCGCCCAATTCCTCGATGCCACGCCGCATTTCGTCGACGGTGAACAAGTTGCGTTTCTCGTCCGCCAGCAGGCGGCGCACCGCGTCGATCTTCTTTTCCCAATAGGCGTAATCGTGTTCATTTCCGGCCTCGACCGGACCGGCACCAAGCCCGCCCATGTCGTGGTGCCGTCTCCCGAATTCGCTCATGTTCTGCTCCCTTAAACTTCTTACCGATCAGTATGGAATCCTTCACGTCGGCGAAGCAAGCCGCTCGGATTCTAACTAAGCGGATTCATTGCGTGTAGCTTATATCCCGGGCGCGCGCCAAGCGAGGCATACCATCGGTCCAAATTCGGCATCGCCGGGCGGTCTTCGACCAAGGAATAGTAACGGAAGGCCGCCGCCCCGACAGGGATGTCGCCGACCGTCAACTGCTCGCCATGCACAAAACTCTTGCCTTCAAGGTGACGGTCCAGAACCAACCAGAGCGCCCCCGCTTCTTCCATGGCACGGGTGATGGCGTCATTGTCGCGGTCCGTTTCGGCGGTCCGCACGAGGCCCCAAAAGATCGTCGTCATCGGTGCATGCAAATGACCGGTATACCAATCCATCCAGATTTCGCTTTTCGCCAACTCGCCGAGGTCTTCCGGCCACAACGTGCCAACGCCATGCTTAGCCGCGAGGTAGCGCACAATGGTCTGTGATTCCCATAGGATGAGACCGTTGTCATCGATCGTCGGGACCCGGCCCATAGGGTTCTTTGCCAGATAGTCCGGCTGATCGTTACCCCCGAAAGCACCGCCGATATCGGTGCGGTCGAAACTCAGGCCGAGTTCAGTGGCACACCACAACACTTTGATGACATTGACTGAATTGTTCCGTCCCAAAATCTTCAGCATATCATTATTATCCCTCATCCTGAATTTCCGCCATTTTCTGACGCGACAGACCAACCGATTCGCCGGCAGCCATCAAGGCTTCCCATGTGTTCTCTTCAATATCAATTCCGTCCTCAATCATTGCCGCGCGCTTAATCCGCTCCGGCTCTCCGGCGACCAAAACAGGTTTGTCCGGATCGGCAGGCGGCGAGCCCTTGGCGTAGGCGATCATCGCATCGACTTCATGCTTCATATAGCTGTCTTCGACGAAGCGCGCTGGGTCCATGATGACCGCGAACATATTGTTGGTTGTCGTATCGGAGGTTTGATTCTCCGGCTGCAGAGTGCCGCCTCCGGTCAACATGCCACCGAAAAATTCACACACCATGGCAAGGCCATAGCCCTTATGCTCACCCATCGGCAGCAAGGCCCCCCGAGGATCAGCCCACATCACGTTCGGGTCTTGGGACGGTTTCCCCTCGGCATCCAAGACATAGCCTTCGCCAAGCGGTTCTTCCTTCATCATCGCGACCCGCGCCTTGCCCATGGCAATACGACTTGTGGCCATATCCAGGATAAAGGCCGGATTCTTGTCCGTCGCTGGAATGGCGAAGACGACCGGATTGGTCGACAGCCGCGAATCCGTTCCGCCAAAGGGAGCCACGATGGAAGAACGGCCGATGACATTGACGAAATGCATCGAGGCGAATCCCGCGTCGGCGCACATCTCCCCATAAGTGCCCACTCGGCCAATATGGCAGGAGTTGCGCAATCCCAAAATCGCGAAACCGTCCTTTTGCGCCTTGGCGATCGCCAACTCGGTCGCTTGGCGCGCCACGGCTTGCCCGTAGCCCCTGTTACCGTCGACGATCAACAACGGGCCACTATCAGTGACGACGGAAACTGTCGTATTGGGCCGCAACTCGTCCCGGTGCAAAGCCTCGTAGTAGCGCGGGATCATCCCAACCCCATGGCTCGGATGGCCCTTCAGATGGGCTTCCACCAAATGGTCGGTGACGATTTCGGCTTCGCCGGACTCGCTGCCGCCGGATTCCAATATGGCGCGTGTTACCCGGCGCAGGGTTTCTTGATCGATCAACATCGCTTCTACTGTGTCCTCCAGAAAAGGCTCGGGGCGGTCTCCGGCCGAGCAGGGATAGGATGAAACTAGTGCGTTAGTGCGCCGCCGCCCAATCGTCGCCGACACCGGCATCAACAACCAGCGGCACTTTGAGCTCCAACGCCGGGAGGGCGGCCCCTTCCATCGCGCCGCGAACGGCGGCAATGGTTTTCTCAACCTGATCTTCCGGCGCTTCGAACAGCAACTCATCGTGGACTTGCAACAACATGCGGGCGTCGACGCCCGCATTGGTAAGCGCCTTCGGCACTCGGATCATCGCACGTTTGATAATGTCGGCGGCCGAGCCTTGGATCGGCGCGTTGATCGCTTGGCGTTCCGCGTAGTTCTTCTGCATCGGGTTTTTGGCGTTGATCGATTCCAAATGAATGCGCCGTCCGAACAATGTCTCGACTAAACCCGCCTTGCGGCATTGCTCGACCGCGCTATCCATATAGTCGCGGATACCGGGATAGCGTTCGAAATAGGCGTCGATATATTCCTTGGCGGCGCCCCGCGGAATACTCAACTGGCGCGCCAGACCAAAAGCGCTAATGCCGTAGATAATGCCAAAATTGATTGCCTTCGCCTGCCGGCGGACCAACGGGTCCATGCCTTTGATCGGCACATTGAAGACCTGGCTCGCGGTCATCGCGTGGATGTCCTGGCCGTCCCGGAAAGCTTCAACCAGGGCTTCGATCCCGGCCATATGAGCTAGGACCCGCAATTCGATTTGACTGTAGTCGAGGGAAATCAGCTTCCAGCCTTCACGCGGCACGAAGGCGCTTCTAATTTTTCGACCCTCTTCGGTTCGGGCCGGGATATTCTGCAAGTTCGGATCAGTCGACGACAAACGGCCGGTCTGTGCGCCGGTCATGGCGTAGGACGTGTGGATGCGCCCCGTCGCTGGATTAATTTGCTCCACCAGGGCGTCTGAATAGGTGCTTTTCAACTTCGCAATCTGGCGCCACTCCATGACCCGCGCCGGTAGGTCGTGGCCGCTCGCCGCCAGATCTTCCAATACGCTGGCATCGGTGCCGAAACCGCCGCTTTTGTTTTTCTTGCCGCCCGGCAGGCTCATTTTCTCGAAGAGGATTTCGCCGAGCTGTTTTGGAGAGCCTATATTGAAGGCCTCCCCCGCCAGCTCGTGTACTTCCGCTTCGAGTCCCGCCAATCGCTGGGTGAAATCGCGCGAAAGGCCACGCAACTTCTCCAGATCGACTCGGATACCCTCTTTTTCCATCGCGGCGACGATGGGGACCAAGGGCCGCTCGATGGTCTCGTAGACCGTGGTCATCTTCTCCTGTACCAAACGTGGCTTCAGGGCTTGATGCAGTCGCCAGGTGATGTCGGCATCCTCCGCCGCGTAATCGCGGGCGGCTTCCAGTGGCACATAGTCGAAGGTGATCTGCTTCTTGCCGGTCCCGACAACCTCCTTGAACTTCACAGTAGAGACACCGAGATGGGTTTCCGCCAACACGTCCATGCCGTGCCCGTGCCGCCCGCCGTCGACGACGAAAGACAACAGCATTGTATCGTCGATGGGTGTCACGTCGACATTGTAGCGCGACAAAACCAACGCATCGTATTTAATATTCTGCCCAATCTTGAGGACCGAGGGGTCATCGAGCAACGGCGCCAAAATATCGAGAGCAAGCTGGCGTGAAATTTGTTCCGGCGCTTCTTCCGCCTCACCACCGCCATCGCCCAAATCGAAGGCGCCTTGGCCGTTTGGCGCTTTATGGGCCACCGGAATATAGCACGCACGTCCCGCTTGGACGGAGAGCGAAATGCCGACCAATTCCGCCGACATCGCGTCGAGCGACGTCGTCTCGGTATCAACGGCGACCATGCCAACCGCCTGCGCCTTGTCGACCCAAGCATGAAGGCTCGCCTCGTCCCGCACCAATTCATAGACGACTTCGCTGGGCGCCACCACTGGACCGGCCCCACCAGACACCGCACCGCCGCTGTTCTCGACGGCGGCGAGGGTCTTGCGTAACGCTTGATTGCGCTTCTCTGCCGGCAGAGTGTCGAACGCACTTGAAAAGTGCTCGTCGAATTCTGCCTGCCCTTCGTCGTCAAGAGCGCTGCGCAATTCCGCCAAAATCGCGTCAAATCCTTGTGTTGCGAGCCATGGCACCAGTTTCGCCAATTCATGTTCCGGCACATCGAGGGCATCCACCGGCAGGTCGACCGGCACGTCATCCCGCAGCGTAACCAGTTCCAGAGAGACGCGCGCCAAATCCGCGAATTCGAGTAAATTTTCGCGCCGCTTGTTCTGTTTGATCTCGCCGGCTCGCGCCAAGAGCGTATCGAGATCGCCGAACTCGTTGATCAGCAGCGCCGCCGTCTTCACACCGATACCCGGCACGCCGGGCACGTTGTCGACCGAATCCCCGGCGAGCGCTTGCACCTCAACGACTTTCTCAGGCCCGACGCCAAATTTCTCGATGACCTCGTCGCGGCCGATGCGACGGTTTTTCATCTCGTCAAACATGCCGACCTTATCGTTAACGAGCTGCATTAAATCCTTGTCGGAGGAGATGATGGTAACTTCCGCGCCCGCTGCGACCGCTTGGCGCGCATAGGTCGCGATAATGTCGTCGGCCT
>CAXAGK010000276.1:0-5687 GCA_963968305.1 uncultured Rickettsiales bacterium
TTCCAGGATTGAGACGCGCGTTATCAGCCTATTACGAGCGCCGTTTTGACGTGTCGATTGATCCTGAAACAGAAGCCATCGTGACCCTCGGCTCGAAGGAAGGGTTGGCGAACCTTGCCCAAGCGATCACCAGTCCCGGCGATATTGTCATGTCACCGAACCCGAGTTATCCGATCCATGCATTCGGGTTTATCATTGCGGGCGGTGTGGTGCGTCATCTACCGGCTTACGTCTCGACGCCGGAAGCGCGACAGGAGTTCATGGCTGCATTGAAGCGCGGCGTCGATCACTCGATACCGAAGCCGCTGGCAGTGGTGCTGAATTATCCGTCAAATCCGACGGCGGAAACAGTAGGATTGGACTTCTATCAAGAGGTCGTCGATTTCTGCCACTACCATGAAATCTTCATACTTTCCGACCTGGCTTATTCGGAAGTCTATTTCGACGACAATCCACCGCCATCGATCCTTGAGATCCCGAAGGCGCGGGAGCTGGCGGTTGAGTTCACCTCTCTCAGCAAGACCTATTCGATGCCCGGATGGCGGATCGGTTTCGCCGCAGGCAATAAGACGCTAATCGCCGCTCTGGCGCGTGTGAAATCGTACCTGGATTATGGCGCCTTCACGCCTATCCAGGTAGCGGCGACCGCGGCGTTGAACGGACCGCAGGACTGCGTCGACGACATGCGGGATATGTATCGAGCACGCCGCGATGTTTTGGTCGAGGGGTTAGCCTCCGCCGGATGGGAAATTCCAAGCCCGAAAGCGACAATGTTCGCTTGGGCACCGATCCCGCCCGCCTTCCGGGAAGCTGGATCGCTTGAGTTTTCGAAACTGTTATTGAATGAAGCGAAAGTGGCGGTCTCTCCGGGCGCCGGTTTTGGGGAATATGGAGAAGGATTCGTGCGCATTGGATTGGTCGAAAATAGACATCGGACGCGGCAAGCCATCCGCAATATTAAGGCGTTGTTCGCACAGTCCGGTGTGAATACCGGGGCCAACCAGAATGCTATTCGGGCGGTCGGCGAATGAGCGCGCCGTTAAAGCTTGCCATCGCGGGATTGGGAACGGTCGGCGCGGGAACGATCGAGCTTTTGGAAAAGCAGTCGGCGTTGTTGTCGGTGCGGTGTGGCCGGGAATTGGAAGTGGTCGCGGTCTCCGCTCGGGATCGCAACAAGGATCGTGGAGTAGATCTTTCGGGACATACTTGGTTCGACGATCCGGTCGCAATGGCGCGGGACGCCGACGTCGATGTGGTTGTCGAGTTAATCGGCGGCAGTGAAGGCTCGGCGCTGGAAACCTGCAATGCGGCCATCGCGGCGGGACGTCATGTCGTGACGGCGAACAAGGCCTTAATCGCGCTTCACGGGACGGCCTTGGCCCAGGCAGCGGAAGAAGCGGGTGTGGTGCTGGCCTACGAAGCGGCTGTCGCCGGTGGTATTCCGGTTATCAAAGCGCTGCGAGAAGGGCTGGCAGGGAACCGAATCAGTAGCCTGCATGGCATCCTGAACGGTACCTGTAATTATATTTTAACGACCATGCGCGAGACCGGTCGAACTTTCGATGACGTGCTCTCGGAAGCACAGGAATTGGGCTACGCGGAAGCCGACCCCAGCTTCGATATTGACGGTGTGGATGCGGCGCATAAACTCGCGATCCTGACCAGTGTCGCGTTTGGGACCGAAGTTGATTTCGAGAGTATTCATATCGAAGGTATCCGCCATATCGCAGCTGAAGATATCGAGTATGCGGGTGAGTTTGGCTACAGGATCAAGTTGCTAGGCATTTGCGAGCAGACGGAACACGGTATTCAACAACGTGTCCATCCCGCGATGGTGCCTGAAAGTGCGCCGATAGCCGGTGTCGAGGGTGTCTTCAATGCGGTGGTGACGGAAGGTGATTTCGTTGGCACGACGGTATTGGAAGGCCGTGGCGCGGGTGGCGGTCCGACGGCTTCCGCCGTGGTCAGCGATCTCGTGGATATTGCTTCCGAACGTCTGGTCCATACATTCGGCGTGCCAGCGGCGTCCTTAACCGCGTCAGCTCCTGCGTCACTTAAGGATCACTCAGGTGCCTACTATGTACGGCTGATGGTGGATGATCAACCCGGTGTATTTGCGGAGATTGCTGCTGAATTAGCGAACCACAAAATATCTATCGAAGGCGTTATTCAGCGGTCGCGATCGGAGACGGAAGCCGTTCCGGTTGTCATGACAACGCACGAGACAAGCGAAGCCGCCATACAGGAAGTGTTGGCGGCTTTTGGGAAATTAGATGCGGTTCGCGAGACACCGCATATGATACGGATCGAGAATTTTTGACAAACCGAACGGGGATAAACCGCCGGTAAAGTCGTGAGGGATACGAGAATGACTAAAGATGCGAATGTGATGGAAAGAAACTTGGCGCTCGAGGCTGTCCGCGTTACTGAAGCAGCGGCTTTAGCATCATCTCGGTGGATGGGACGGGGCGACGAGAAGGCCGCTGACCAGGCTGCGGTCGATGCCATGCGAAATGCACTCAATAGCCTGTCGATCGATGGAACGGTCGTCATTGGTGAGGGCGAGCGTGACGAAGCTCCGATGCTGTATATCGGAGAGAAAGTCGGCACGGGAACCGGCCCAAAAATCGATATCGCGCTCGATCCTTTGGAAGGAACGACAATTACGGCGACGGGCGGACCGAATGCGTTAACGGTCATCGCCTTGGCGGAAGAGGGCGGCTATTTGAATTCGCCCGATGTCTATATGGATAAGATCGCCGTCGGCGGCGGTCTGCCGGATGGCATCGTTGATCTGGACAAATCGCCGGCGGAAAATCTTGAAGATGTGGCCGAGGCCAAAGGCAAGCGTATCACCGATGTCGTCGCCTGTATTTTGGATCGCCCTCGCCACATGGATTTAATCAAGGCCGTCCGAGAGACCGGCGCGCGTATTTTGCTGATATCCGACGGCGACGTCTCCGGCGTGATGGCGACTTCGCAAGAAGATAGCGGAATCGATATCTATATCGGCAGCGGCGGTGCGCCGGAAGGTGTTTTGGCAGCGGCAGCACTTCGGTGCATCGGCGGTCAAATTCAGGGCCGGTTGTTGTTCCGGAACGATGACGAACGGGAACGAGCGTCGCGCTGTGGCATCACAGATTTCGATCGCAAATACAATATATTGGACCTCGCGAGCGGTAATGTGATGTTCGCCGCCACGGGTGTGACCGATGGCCCGATGCTGCGTGGTGTGCGCTTCTCGGCTCACGGTGCTTCGACCCAATCAATGGTTATGCGCTCCAAGACCGGTACGGTCCGCGTTATTGAAGCCACCCATAACTTCGACCGTAAGCGTCCGGAGTATTTGGAAAACGAATGAGTGAAAGCGGCAATGTCGTTCTCGGAGTAGAGCGCTCCTATACTGGTAAGCGCTGGGAATCGAGCGATTCCGATGACCGCTCCGCGAGCGCCATGAGCCAACGTCACGGTCTCTCGGATATTGTATCGCGTGTCCTGGTAGCGCGCGGCGTCAGCATCAATACAGCCGACACATTCTTAAGCCCCTCGTTGAGAAGCCTGCTCCCTGATCCCGCTCAATTGCAGGACATGGAAAAGGCTGCCGAACGTCTGGCTGAGGCCATTTTGTCAGGTGAGACAATCGGCGTTTTCGGCGATTACGATGTCGATGGCGCGACTTCCTCCGCTCTCTTGCAGCGGTTCGTACACTCCGTTGGTGGCCGGGTAGATATTTACGTGCCGGATCGATTACGTGAGGGATACGGCCCGAATCTACCGGCGCTTCTCGGGATGAAGTCGAGCGGTGTAGGTGTCATCGTAACGGTCGATTGCGGTATCACGGCTTTCGATCCTTTGGCTGGCGCGGCGGAAGCGGGAATCGACGTCGTCGTCGTCGACCATCACGCGGCGGAACCACGCCTACCGGAAGCGGTGGCGGTCGTGAATCCGAACCGGTTGGATGATGACAGCGCCATGGGTCAATTGGCGGCGGTCGGTGTAGCGTTCCTGTTAGTCATCGCTCTAAATCGAAAGCTTCGGACTTTAGGACATTACCAAAACCGACCGGAGCCGAATTTGATGCAGTGGCTCGATTTGGTTGCGCTCGGAACCGTCTGCGATGTAGTGCCGCTGGTTGGCTTGAACCGGGCCTTGGTAGCACAGGGCCTAAAAGTCATGGCGCGCCGGGATAACATTGGCATTCGGGCTTTGTCGGATGTGGCCTCGGTCGATGAAGCGCCAACGACTTATCATGCGGGTTTCATTTTAGGGCCACGCGTCAACGCCGGAGGCCGGGTTGGTGAAGCGGGACTTGGTGCCCGCTTGTTGACGACCGCGAATGAAGACGAAGCGCGGGAAATGGCGTTGCGATTGGACGCTTGGAATAAGGAGCGCCGCGAACTCGAAACCATCTGTCTTGAAGAAGCCGTTGATCAAGTTGAGCGTGGTGGGATGGACGATGGTCTGGTCTATGCTTCGGCGGAAAATTGGCATGCTGGGGTCATCGGTATCGTAGCGAGTCGATTGAAGGAACGATACAATCGACCCGCTTGTGTCGTCGCCTGGGAAGGCGGATTGGGGAAAGGATCGGGGCGCTCGATCACCGGCGTTGATCTCGGATCCGCCGTGATCGCGGCTCGTCAATCCGACTTGTTGGTGAACGGTGGTGGCCATCCGATGGCAGCTGGGTTTTCGGTTAGTGAAGACAATGAATCCGCATTTCGAAAGTTCCTGGCCGATCATATCGAACTGCAAGTGGGCCCGGGTGGTGTTGTTCGACGCTTAATGATTGATGCGGCGGTGCAACCGGCGGGGGCTACTGCAGAAGTTGCCTTGGATCTTGCGCGCATCGCACCGTTCGGGGCGGGAAACCCGGAACCACGTTTCGTGCTACCCGCTGCCCGGGTGGCGAAAGCAGATGTGGTGGGCGAGAACCACGTTCGGTGTTTTTTGACGGGAGAAACCGGGGGGAGATTAAAAGCGATCTCTTTTCGCAGTCTTGGAGAGCCCCATGGTGACGCGATTTTGAATTCGAACGGAATGCCACTTCATATAGCAGGACACATTCGTGTCGATCGTTGGCAAGGGCGCGAAGAAGCTCAGCTCATCATCGAAGATGTGGCTGCCGTCCAATAGCGTCAGACGCTTAAATAAAATCGGCGATGTTGAACGAAGCCGCCGTTAATTAAGTCAGTCCCGCTACTAACGTTTCAGATTCGAGGCGATTTCGGCCATATCTAAGATGGCGCGGAATGATTGTCCGTTCATTGCGAAACTCTGCTGGGCAACGATCAAGTTAGTGAACTCGGTTGCAAGGTCGGTCGTCGATGCTTCGATCGATCCGGCTACGAAGTTTCCCAAGCCGGTTTTATCGGCTTCTAAGAGTGAAATATCACCGGATCTGCTGTTTGCTGCGTAATGGGTGTTGGAACGCAGATCCATTTTGTTTGGCTCCGTCACAATGGCGACGGGGAGCTTATAAATCGTTCGCGCCACACCGTTCGAGAAATTACCGATGACATCGCCGGTCTCGTCGAAAACAATGCTGTCGAGGAGGCCGGACGCGTTACCGTCTGAGCTCAAATCCAAGAGCGTGAAATCGCCGGCGAATTGAGACATGTTGGAAAAATCAGTAGTGATCGTAGCGGAGCCACCACCGGTATTTGTATAAGTTAACGCAAGAGCTTGGC
>CAXAGK010000277.1:0-5640 GCA_963968305.1 uncultured Rickettsiales bacterium
ACGGGTGTTACGAGGAAGCCAGCCTCTTGTAGTGGAGAGAGGAGAGCGTCGTTAGGCTCTCGCGGGCTCGCATAGGTGAGCATCGCCAAATCTTCGATGGTGGTGACGTCGCCGTTGTAGATATTGACGAGATCGAGCTTGCCGTCCGCAATGGCATCGTTCCACACCGGTTCGGCCATTGTGACCACCTTGATGCGTTGCTCTGCAACGCGCCGTATAATTCCCTGGCGGTTCACCAACGGCACATCGGTGGCGATCGTATCGCGCGGTGTGACAATGACTGTTCTGGCAAAACGCGCGTTGAGCGCTTCGGCTGCGGCGTAGACGGCTTCGGTATGGTCGGTGTCGTAGATCACCGCGGTGCCGGGTTCGATGGTGCCGCTTTGCAGTCCCTTGTGCTGTAGCACGTCCGTCATTGCCGAGCGTAAGTCCACGACCCAGCCTTCCGCGCAAATATTTTCCGGTAGCCAAAAGGGTCGGATCATGGTTGAGCCGGTCGCGAGTATCACGCTGTCCGGGCGATGCTCGATCAGGTCGTTGAGTGTCACCTCTTGCCCGAGGGTGAAGTTTACACCGGCCCGTTCCGCCGCGACCGTTTGATAATCGTAAATTGACGATACCGTCTCGCCGCCCGGCAGTTTCTCGCGCCACCACGCCTTACCGCCGACAACAGATGAAGCACCGAAGACAGTGACCTCATGACCGCGCGCGGCGGCGACCCATGCCGCTTCCATTCCGGCAATTCCCGCGCCGACGACGGCTACGCGTTTTGGCGAATCTGTCGGCGTCGGCCAAAAATCAGTCTCGTCGGGCAAGGCGACACGGGGATTGTTGACGCAGGCGACCGGCTGCTGCTGTGTGACGATCGTGCCCCAGCAGGTGTTGCAACTCAGACAATAGCGAATGTCCCAGCTGCGGCCGGCTTGCGCCTTCTTTGGCCAGGCCGGATCGGCAATGAGTGGCCTGCCAAGCGCAATAAGCTGCGCCTCATCGCGCGCCAGAATGCCGTCCGCCTCCGCCGGGTCCGTGATGCGGCCAAGCGCCATCACCGGCACACCATTGACGCTGGACTGTAATTGCTTGATCACATCCATATACGGCATGGGAGGGCCAAACCGGTCCGGTGTGTGCATCTCAAGCGTGCGCGCATGCGCCCCGCTGGCGAAGCAGACATAATCCGCGTTCCGTGGGGCGGTCAGCTTGTCCGCGATGATTGCGGCTTCGGGCGGCCGAATACTGCCATCGATACCGTCATCGCCGGGGAGCTTCAAACCGATGATGAATCCAGCACCGCACGCCGCCCGTAGGGCCGCGACGAGCTCAGCTATGAGACGCGTCCGGCCATCCCAATCGCCGCCATATTCGTCGTCCCGTTTGTTCGAATGCGGGGACAAGAATTGGTGAAACAAATGGCCATGCCCGCCGGAGATCTCAACGCCAGAGAAGCCGCAGGTCTGTAAATGAACAGCAGACTCCGCGACCTGTTCAACGAGGTTGCGAATTTCGGAAGATTTTAGAGGCCGGGGTACTGTCCAAGAAAGATCGTCGGGCAGTGCGGACGCGCCCAGCGCCTCGGGATTGCGACCGGGAAAGTGTCGACCGCGCCCTGCGTCCTGAATTTGGCCGATCAAGCGGCAATCCTGGCTTTCTACCGCGTCCGCGAAGCGTTTGAGACCATCCGGATCGTCCTGCCGCCAGACCTGTACTCTCGGAAGACGCGCCTGATGCCGCATCATACCGAGGGGCTCCGTCACGCTAAGCGCGGCACCACCCGCCGCCCGGTTCGCATGATATAGGACCTCCCGGTCCGTGACCCGTCCGCCCGGCGTAGAGAGAGTCGTAATGGACGCATGAGTGATCCGATTGCGTAACGTCTTTCCGGCCAGACGGAAGGGTGTAAAAAGTGCGGCGAAGTCACTTTCGTCCCTATTCTCGGGCCCATCGCCCATGGTCTGTATTTCCTAATAGTTCATCGGCTCAAAAGACGAAGTATGGTGTTGCGACCCTGCAGCAAATTTTTTCAGAGGTTGTTGAGGAGGTCTGTTTTATATCCCAAACCGATACCGCGGAGGTTGGCGTGCCCCAACAGTTCGAATGGCGCGCGCGACCGGCCCCATCGATGGAAAGAGATGACATAGAAAAATCCGCCCTGGAGCGGAGCAGACCAGACTGAGAAGCTTTCAGTGCATGCACAGCTCTGAACTGCGTCCGAGAGAGCAGATGGTCCTGCCAAGTTCGGTGCTGACGGTTGTGAATACGCGCTCCATTCTTGCAAAACCTCAAACAGGATGCTCGAACTTTCTCCTCTGAAGTGCGCTATTTTTTTATAATTCTTCCAGTCGCACGGTCGCGTCAGTAGAACCGCTCCTATTACGGCTTCGGGCCGGTGGCGATCACGCTCGGCCGGGCGGACATCCTCTCGTGCCATGCGGTCAGGTGGGTCAGTTCCTCGGGGATTCGGATCTTCGCGACGCGGCCGATTCCGAAGGCGCAGATGGCGGTGATGTCGGCGATGGTGAAGGCGTCACCCGCGATGTACTCGCGGTCCGCTAGCTCGCCGTCGAGCCAGCCCATTTTTTCCTCGGCGTTGCGCCGGCAGATGTCCCCATAGGCCGGGACCTGCTCGATGCGGCCATCCCAATAGGGATGGGTGTGGCGAAAGGTGCCGGTCATGTTGCCCATCAGCTCAGCTTCCATCCGCCGGTCCCACATCTCGACGAAAGCGCGGTCTTTGGCGTCGGTGCCCAGGAGCGGCGGCTCGGGATACATCTCCTCGAAATAGCGGCAGATCGCCTTGGATTCAGCGAGGCAGGTGCCGTCGTCGAACTCCAACACCGGTACGCGGGCGAGCGGGTTCTTGGCCATGAACTCGGGTGCGTAATTTTCCTTGGCGCCGAGATCGATATTGACGGTCTCGACCTCGATCCCCTTCTCCATCACATAGATGACGGTGCGGCGCGGGTTTGGTGCCACGAGGGCGCTCCAGAGTTTCATCGTTCACTTCTCCTATTGGCAGACATTATCTCGCGTTGATCGAAAGTAGCTGCGCTGTCAGGGACGTCGACCGAGAGGCATTCTCAATCTGCCGCATCCAACACTACTTCGGACGCTTCGGCCTTTAGCCAGATGGCGGTGTCGTGGAAGGCGACGCCGCCCGCCGGCGGGACAGGGCTGCCGTCGATCAGGAGGTTGACGCCGATCTTGCGATCGAAGGCATCGTCCGGCCACACCCCTTCGGCGATGACGACGCCGGGCTTTGCGGTCTCGGTAATTTTCGCGCGTAACAGAACGTCACCCTTCTCGTTGCCTATGCGCACGTGGCCGCCATCGACGACACCGAGTTCCACAGCGTCCTTGGGATGGACCACTGCGACCGGTTCGCCCTCGCGCCGTTGCGAACCCGGGGTCTCCGTGAACGAGGTGTTTAAGTACGTGCGGGCAGGCGGTGTCACCAAGCGCAGAGGCTTATCGGCGCCGATTGTATCCGTCGTCGCCCAATGGTCGGGCATCGACGGCATGCCCGCATGGTACGGCCCGATAGAAGCCCAATCCGGCTTGAAGCGGAAGCGGCCGTCGGGCTGCGGAAAGCCGGAGAGGAAATGCGCGTCTTCGAAACTCGGCGCGCAATCGATCCAGCCTTGTTCCGCCGCCTCGGCCAGCGTCCCTTTTCCCGAGGCTTGTAGCGTCGCATCGACCAATTCCCGCGACGACATATCGAAGCTGGGATGGTCGGAGCCGAGCCGCTTGGCGAGCGCATTCACCACGTCGGCATTGCTGCGGCATTCCTCATGCGCGTCGAGGACGCGGGGGCCAATGGTCAACGCCGTGTGACCCCAGCCCATGTAGATGTCGTCGAGCTCGAGGAACATCGCCGCCGGCAACAGAATATCGGCATAGCGCGCGGTCGCGGTCATGAAGTGTTCGTGGACGCAGACGAAAAGGTCCTCGCGAGAGAGGCCCCGGCGGACAGCAGCCGAATCCGGCGCCACCAACGCGGTGTTGGAATTCTGGATCAACATGGCCGCGACCGGCGGACCGTCCGCCAAGGCGTCCGCGTCTCCGCACAAGACGGCGCCGATCCGCGATTGATCGAGAACACGGGTCACGCCATCGAGCCGGTCGCTCGCATGCGCCAATTGGGTATCAAGATTCCAGATATCGAAACTGGCGAAATACGCACCACCACCGCGATGCCGCCAGGCACCGCTCACGGCTGGCAGGCAGCTGGCTGCATGCATGTTTGCGGCACCATTGCGACTGCGGGTAAAACCCACCCCAAAGCGCAGAAAACTTTTCGCCGTGCCGCCATAAAGGCGCGCGAATGAGACAATCTCCTCGACCTCCAACCCCGTGATCGCAGCTGCCCATTCCGGCGATTTACCCTCTAAATGCGCCCGCACATCTGCGTCGAAATCGGTGAATTCGCTAAGGTAATCTTCATCCGCCATACCTCCAGCCAGCATGACCTGCATCACCGCGCTGGCCAACGCGCCGTCGGTGCCGGGCCGCAGCACCAATCCGATATCGGCAGCAGCCATGGTTGAGGTGCGATAAACATCGACGACCACCAGCTTGGCGCCCCTGGTCTTTCGCGCCTTTTGGATGTGGCTCATCATATTGACGTTGGTGTGAACCGGGTTGCCGCCCCAGACGACGATCAGGTCGGCCTCTTCGATCTCCATCGGATCGACGCCGCGTTGTGCGCCGACACCCGCCTGCCAACCGGAGACGGCGGGTGTGACGCAAATCGTCCCCTTCATGCCGGAATACCCAAGCGTGCGGCTCAATCGTTCCATGCCGAAGCGCTGGATGATGCCAAGAGTGCCGCCCGAATGATACGGCCAGACGGATTCGGGGCCGTGGGCCTCCGTCGCGGCGCGAAAGGCAGCGGCGACCGTATCCAGCGCTTCGTCCCAGCCAATCCGCTCGAACTTACCCTCGCCCTTGGCGCCGATGCGACGCATCGGATGGGTCAACCGGTCCGGATGATGGACGCGCTCCGCATAGCGGCCGACTTTCTCACAGACGACGCCCGCCGTGAACGGCAGGTTGGAGGCACCGCGCACGCGCCCGATTTGCGTCGGCGAGAGGCGCTCCACCTCCAGCGCACAAGCGCTCGGGCAATCATGCGGGCACGCCGTGCGGACAATTTCAATGGTCATCGATGCGGTCTCCTTCGGCAGTCCTTTCCAGAACTATATAAGTGTCAGGCGCCGCGATCACGTATTTACCCGGCACCCTGTAAGAATTCGCGCCACTCAGCCTTTAGTCGCAATAATGTTAAGCCCGTCCCAGCCTCATAATTTTCAGTTCGATAAATCTCGCTCTTAAAGCAATCTAGATCGCCCGCTAATTTTTCCTCGACCAACCACCGCACCCAAGAACCCGCGAGATTGTATGCGGCAAGGCGCGTCTTTGTTGGCGCCGATAATCCATTGCCGAGCATTCTTTCGGCATCGGTCAACGTATGGGCGGACTCGCTTTCTCGCAACCAGAATCACGCCGCGTCGTGGAGCGTACGCCGATAGTTCGGCCAGCCCTGTTGCTCACCAAAGCGCGCCTGCAGATAACTCGCCAAACCTTCTTTCAGGACCTGCGAAGCCCATCCTTGCGACAACAGATGGGTGATTTCATGGGCGG
>CAXAGK010000278.1:0-5616 GCA_963968305.1 uncultured Rickettsiales bacterium
ATGCCGATAAATCAGTTGAAACGGCGCGTGTAATCGGGATGAGAACTGATAGTTATGGTATCCCGCATGTTCGCTATGAAGTCAGCGTGGCGCGGCGACAGATCCCAACCTCCTATTTCGAAGGGCCAAGAACCTTGGCGATCGAGACGTTCACGGATACCTATCGTGAACGTCTTCCAGTCGGCTAAGCGCGCTCTACCTCGGCAGTTCTTTTTCTCAATACGATTGCTTTGCTTGACCGGCCCGACCGGTGTTCTTATACAGGGCCGCTCGATGTGCCCGGATGAAGACCGAATTCTGCGGGCGTGGCGGAATTGGTAGACGCGCGTGGTTTAGGTCCACGTGGAGAAATCTGTGGGGGTTCGAGTCCCTCCGCCCGCACCAAGCTTCGAAAGAAAGCTGGGCGCATTCGACATTAGGCCACAACTGACCCCGATCGGTGCCGTTTATGCAGGTTACAGAAACTAAGAACGAAGGCTTGAGCCGCGAATATTCAATTGTTATTCCGGCAGCTGACATAGAAGACCGCGTGCTATCCAAACTCGCGGAAATTGGACAACAGGTGACGATCCCCGGATTTCGTAAGGGGAAGGTGCCAACGAAACTGTTGCGCCAACGATATGGGCAATCCGTTCTTGGTGATGTCATTCAAGACGCGGTAGTCGAATCGTCTTCTCAGGCAATAACCGATCAAAGTCTGACACCGGCGACACAGCCGAAGATCGATGTCACGAAATTCGAGGATGCCGAAGACCTCGAATATACGATGGCGGTCGAGGTTATGCCCGAAATTACGGCGGTCGACTTCAAGACGTTGAAATTGGAACGAATGACCTGCGATATTTCAGACGAGGAAATCGAGAAATCGATGGCGAATATCGCGTCTGAAATGGTCCGCTCCGAGCCCATTAAACGAGCTCGCAAGGCGCGGAAGGACGATATCGTCGTTATCAACTTTGTCGGTTCAATTGATGGTGAGGAGTTTGAAGGTGGCAAAGCCGAAGATTTCCAGCTGACCCTCGGTTCGGAACGTTTCATACCAGGGTTTGAAGATCAGTTGATTGGCGCAAAATCGGAGGAACATGTGACGGTTAACGTCTCATTCCCGGAAGATTACGCGGCTGAGAATCTGAAGGGCAAGGACGCGGTTTTTGAAGTCGATATCAAGGAAATCCGTGAACGTGTAGAAACGCCCATCGATGACGAATTGGCCAAGTCACTTGGCCTGGAATCGCTCGATCAATTGAAGGATGGTACGCGCCAGCAGCTGGAGCAGAACTATACGATGTTCTCGCGTAACCGGTTGAAGCGGGTATTGCTCGATCAATTGGACGAGAGTCACGATTTTGAAATTCCGCCGGGCATGGTCGAAACCGAAGTTGAGTCCATATGGGAGCAATTCGAACAAGCGCGGAGCGAAGAACGTCTTGATGACGAAGACAAAGATAAATCCGAGGAAGAGCTGCGCGAGGAATACCGTAAGATTGCGAGCCGTCGCGTGCGATTAGGTCTCCTGCTTGCGGAAGTCGGACGCACGAACAACATCGAAGTCAGCGCGGAAGAAGTAAATCAAGCCATGCTTCAGGAAGTGCGCAAATATCCCGGCCAAGAGCGCCAGGTGATGGAACACTTCCAACAGAACCAACAAGCGATGGCCGGTCTACGGGCGCCAATCTTCGAAGATAAGGTAATCGATTTCATCTTGGAGATGGCCGAAGTTACTGATCGTTCGGTGACACCGGAAGAATTGATGGCCGATCCAGAGGAAGAAGCGCCGAAAGAAGCTAAAAAGAAAGCGCCTAAAAAGAAGAAGCCGGCAGCGAAGAAGAAAGCTAAAGCGGCGGACGACAGTGATACACCCGCGGAAGATAGTTGAGATATCGGGCTGGCTCGAACGGAACGGATTACCTGCAATGACGATGCACGACGAAGTACAAATGAATGCGTTAATTCCCATGGTTGTCGAGCAGACAAATCGTGGCGAGCGCTCCTACGATATCTATTCGCGCCTGTTGAAAGAGCGAATCATCTTTCTAACGGGACCAGTGAACGATGCGGTAGCTTGCGTGATTTCCGCGCAGTTGCTGTTCCTGGAATCGGAGAACCCAAGCAAAGATATCGCGCTCTACATAAATTCTCCCGGTGGTGTCGTGACTTCGGGCCTCTCTATTTACGATACAATGCAGTACATCAAGCCTGATGTGTCGACGGTATGCCTGGGACAGGCGGCATCAATGGGTTCTTTGTTGCTGGCGGCCGGCGCGAAGGGGAAGCGATACAGCCTACCGAATAGCCGCGTGATGCTGCATCAGCCCTCCGGCGGTTTTCAGGGGCAGGCGACCGATATTGAAATCCATGCCCGTGAAATTTTGGACCTGCGCAAGCGGCTAAACGAAATATACATGAAACATACTGGACAGGACTTTGAGACCATCGAGCGGGCGCTTGAGCGTGATAACTTCTTATCGGCGGAAGCGGCGATGGAGTTCGGCTTGATTGACAAGGTTGAGACGGCGCGGGCGGACGCTGACGAGCCGACCGGTAGTGATGGCGATTCGGGTTCTGAAAGCTAAAGTTTGAGCCACAAGGCCCAAACAGGCTTTGATTGGCATAAGCTTAGTGAATTCGGCAGCAAACCTGCGTCTTGTGCGACTCCGCAGGTTAGATGGATTTTATTGCGACTACGATTAAGCTAGCGTTAACTATTTTCGTGTTATCATTTTTGTGTTTGTTTATCCGGAGTCTGTTTGGCTAACATGATTGCCTATGACTGCAACGAACGGATAACCACCCTATGACGAAGTCCAGCAACGGCGACTCAAAGAACACGCTCTACTGCTCGTTTTGTGGCAAGAGCCAGCACGAGGTGCGCAAGCTGATTGCCGGACCCACGGTATTCATCTGCGACGAATGTGTCGAACTGTGCATGGATATCATCAAGGAAGACCATAAGGCGACGATCTCGAAATCGAGTGATGGTGTTCCGACGCCGAAAGAAATCCGGCAAGTTTTGGACGATTATGTCATTGGTCAGTCGCATGCGAAACGAGTGCTCTCCGTTGCCGTCCACAACCACTATAAGCGCTTGAGTGTCGGCGGGAAGAACGGCGAAGTTGAACTGGCTAAATCGAACATCCTTTTGGTCGGGCCGACAGGTTGTGGCAAGACATTGCTGGCTCAAACCTTGGCTCGGATTTTGGATGTGCCATTTACGATGGCGGATGCCACCACGCTGACCGAAGCCGGTTATGTGGGCGAAGATGTGGAGAATATCATCCTCAAGCTTCTTCAATCCGCGGACTATAATGTAGAGCGGGCCCAGCGCGGCATCGTCTATATCGATGAAGTTGATAAGATTAGCCGTAAATCCGACAATCCGTCGATCACACGTGACGTCTCGGGTGAAGGCGTCCAGCAAGCGCTGCTGAAAATTATGGAAGGCACGGTTGCCAGTGTCCCGCCGCAAGGGGGCCGCAAACACCCTCAGCAGGAATTTCTGCAGGTCGATACGACCAATATCTTATTTATTTGTGGTGGTGCTTTCTCCGGTTTGGAAAAAATTATTTCATCGCGTTTTAAGGGATCTTCGATTGGTTTCGGGGCGGATGTCCGTGGTCCGGACGATCAACAAATCGGCGATGTTTTGCTCGATGTTGAACCGGAGGATCTGCTTAAATTCGGGCTGATCCCCGAGTTCGTCGGCCGGTTGCCGGTCTTGGCGACGCTGACGGATTTGGACGAGGACGCCCTGGTCGAAATTTTAACCAAACCGCGTAACGCCTTGATCAAGCAATATCAACGCCTTTTCGATATGGAGACCGTGCATCTGGAATTTTCCGAGGATGCTTTGCGTGCAATTGCGCAAAAGGCAATCGTCCGCAAGACTGGGGCACGTGGATTACGCTCCATCATGGAAAATATTTTGCTAGACCCGATGTACGAGTTGCCGGGATTGGAAGGCGCGGAAGAGATTGTAATTAATCGCGAAGTCGTCGAGGGCCGAGCGGAGCCGCTGTACATATACTCGCACCGTCGAGAAGATCTCGAATCGAGTGCGTGAACGGTGCCGCCTGTCGCCCCCTTGAAGGGGGCGGTTCCAAGACCCAATTAAAACTTTCCTCCCTGCCGGCGAATTATGGCGGGGCAATTTGACGAAAAGAATGGTGTCCTAATGTCCGAGCCCACCGGCGACCTGATTTTTCCTGTCCTACCACTGCGGGATATCGTTGTATTTCCGCATATGATCGTCCCTTTGTTTGTAGGACGTGATAAGTCGGTCCTCGCGCTTGAAGACGTCATGAATGACGACAAGCAAATTTTACTCGTGACGCAGAAAAATGCGGCGCAAGACGATCCGGGCACGGAAGACATTTTCCGGATGGGGACGATCGCGACAGTTCTCCAATTATTGAAGCTTCCCGATGGGACTGTGAAGGTCCTTGTTGAGGGCAACCGGCGCGCCAAGATCGCCCGCTTCACGGATAAGGAAGCCTTCTTCGAGGCAGAAGCAGAAGAAATCGTGGACTTAGAGACGCGGGTCGATGAGGTTGAAGCCTTGACCCGCGCCGTTGTCACCGAATTCGAGCAATATATTAAGCTCAATAAAAAGGTGCCGTCCGAAGTGTTGATCTCGGTTAACCAAATCGACGATCCGGGCAAATTGGCGGATACCGTAGCACAGCATCTCTCGCTCAAGATTTCCGACAAGCAGGATTTGTTGGAAACTGAAGGTATTATTGAACGCCTGGAGCGGGTCTACTCCTTCATGGAAGGCGAGATCAGCGTGATGCAGGTGGAAAAACGCATCCGCAGCCGCGTTAAACGTCAGATGGAAAAGACGCAGCGCGAATATTACTTGAACGAACAGCTCAAAGCGATTCAGAAGGAACTCGGCGACAGCGAAGATGGGCGCGACGAGGTTGCTGAACTTGAAGACCGAATTAAGGAAACGAAACTCACCAAGGAAGCGCGCGAAAAAGCCAACGCTGAACTTAAAAAGCTTAAATCTATGAGCCCGATGTCGGCTGAATCGACTGTGGTGCGCAATTATTTGGATTGGCTACTGGGGATTCCGTGGAAAAAGCGAAGTCGCGTTCGCAAGGATCTACACGCGGCCCTTGCGGTGTTGGAGGAAGATCACTACGGCCTCGACAAGGTTAAGGAGCGCATCCTCGAGTATCTCGCCGTCCAACAACGGATGCGCAAGGTAAAAGGCCCAATACTTTGTCTCGTCGGTCCTCCCGGTGTCGGTAAGACGTCGCTTGGTAAGTCGATGGCGCGTGCGACCGGTCGTAATTTTGTGCGGATGTCGCTTGGCGGCGTGCGCGATGAAGCAGAAGTGCGCGGGCATCGCCGGACATATATCGGATCCATGCCTGGCAAAGTGATCCAGGGAATGAAAAAGGCGAAGGCGTCCAATCCTCTGTTCTTGTTGGACGAGATCGACAAACTCGGTGCGGATTGGCGCGGTGACCCGACTTCGGCACTCCTCGAGGTGCTGGATCCCGAGCAAAACAACTCATTCAACGATCATTACCTTGAGGTAGATTACGATCTGTCCGATGTGATGTTCGTAACGACTGCGAACACGTTGCGGATGCCAGCGCCGTTGCTTGA
>CAXAGK010000279.1:0-5562 GCA_963968305.1 uncultured Rickettsiales bacterium
ATTGAAGATTCCGTTCTTCCATAACAACGACGACTACGACGAAGTGCTGTTCTATCACAAAGGTGAATTCTTTAGCCGCCCCGGCATCGATGCCGGAACGGTGACGTTTCACCCGGCTGGCTTCACCCACGGCCCGAGCCCAAAGGCGCTGAAGCATATGCTCGTCCAACCGAAAGCTGCCACGGACGAATATGCGGTAATGATCGACACTCGTGACGCCCTGCAAGTGGGAGAGCTGCCGTCGGATGTCGAGGACATAGATTATGTGAAGAGTTGGGCCGAGGGAGATTAGATGTGAGTGCAGCATTGGAAGTTGATGCGGGTTTCGAGTTTCCGTCGCAGACATTCTCGGTCGCCACCGGGGATCAGACGCGAAAGCTTAAATGCAGCGGGATCGATCGGGAACTTTACGGAGCAACCGTGGATGTCGCGATGTTGGGTTTGCCGACGCTACGGGTATTAATGGCGTGCGGAATACCGATCTTGGGCGGGGTCCATCTCTCGCAACGCTTCAAGCAAATCGAGCCTTTTCATCTCGAAGAAGAGATTACGATCTCCGGCCGCATCATGGAAATCAACCCACACCCACGCGGTTGCATCCTGCGGTGTGAATTTAGCTATGCGCGGGGGGATGGCACGGTTTGCGTCGAAGCGGTGCGGTCCGGTATCACGCCGATTGGACCTAAGGAGGTATCCGAAGGTATCCCACGCCCGGATGAAGGTTTAGATGGATTTTCCGAGATCATGCGCCGCACACTGGTGCCGCAGAATGTGGCCAATTACAGCGATGAAGCGGGCAATTTGATCCATTCCGATCCAGAAGTCGCGCGCGAACACGGTTTCCGAGCTCCGATTGCCGCTGGTCTGATGGGTATCCATTTCTACCGCGAAGCGCTGGAGAAACAGTACACGCCGAAAGCGTTCGATCTGGAGGTCTGGTTCCGCCGTCCTATGTTTTGGGATGACACGTTATCGCTCGTCGCGTGCGAAGAGGGAGGGCGCATCACCCGGATGCACCTGCTTGGCTCTGACGGCAAACCGACGAGCAATTGCGTGGTCCATGCCGTCTGACCGGGCGGTGGGAGAATAACCGAAGATAGGACGTTATATGACCGCGCTCAACGGTATCCGTGTTCTCGACTTTACCCGTGTTTTGGCAGGCCCGTATTGCACCGTTGTGTTGGGTGATCTAGGTGCGGAAATTATCAAAATTGAAAACCCGCAGGGTGGTGACGACACCAGAGGCTTTAACATCTCGCCGACGTTGGATTTCTCCACTTACTTCTTGGCGGTGAATCGCAATAAGAAGAGCGTGGCAATTAATATCCGCACACAAGAAGGTGGCGACGCTATTCGGGCGATGGCCGCGAATGCGGATGTAGTGGTCGAAAATTACCGCTCTGGCGTCATGGATCGCTACGGCATCGGATATGAGGATTTGAGCGCGATCAATCCACAACTCATCTTTGCTTCCATCTCGGCGTATGGCCGTGACGGTCCGTTGAAGGACCGCCCCGGATATGACCCCATCGTACAGGCGGAAAGCGGCTTTATGTCTCTGACAGGTGATCCGGATGGCGAGCCGATGCGCACCGGTGTCTCCATCGCTGATATGTTCACCGGCATGTTCGCGGGCCAAGCCATCCTGGCGGCAATTATCGCGCGGGAGAAAATTGGCAAAGGTCAGCGCATCGACGTCCCGTTGTTCGATACGGCAGTCAATATGTTGCATCATGCGTCGAATGCTTTTCTGATTGATGAAGTCGTGATGGGACGCTACGGCAACAGTAATGCCTTGGCGCAACCGGTCGGGCTGTTCACGGCGTCGGACGGACCGATCATGGTGACGATGACGAACAATCGCCTTTACAAGACATTCTGCGAGGATTGCCTGGAGCGGCCCGAACTCGTCGAAGATCCCCGGTTTTCCGATAACGCAAAGCGTGTCGAGAACCGTGGGGAGCTTGCCGAGGTTTTGAACGCGGTATTTATGAGAGAAACGCGCGCACATTGGATCGATAAGATGGCGTCTTTCGGCATCCCGGCGGGAGAAGTTAGGAATGTGGGTGAAGCGCTGTCATCCGATGACGTTGCGGCGCGGGGTTTGGTGGTTGACCAAGCACATCCACGGTTCGGGAGTGTTAAGGGTATCCGCTCGCCGATGACCTTAACCGAGACGCCCGTACGTGACCCAGTGGGGGCGCCTGATCTCGGTGTCGATACGGACGAGGTGTTGCGCGGCGTCGCCGGTTATACCGACGAGCAGATAGCCGCCGTGAAATCATCGAACGGATAGATGAGGAGAATACAATGACTGATGAAATGAAAATCGTGCCAAGTGGCGCGGCGCTTGGGGCCGATGTTTGGAATGTAAAACTGGACGAGTTGGACGACGCGGGTTTCGCGCGGATTTATCAAGCGTGGCTGGATAATAACGGCGTGTTGCGCTTTCCCTGCCAGGATCTCGACGATGATAAATTCCTCGCTTTCGCGAACAGGTTCGGGGAACTTGATATGGCGCCGATCAATGCGAACGGAAAATATTGGAAGCCTGAATATCCACAACTTGCGGTAATCTCAAATGTGACGGTGGATGGCGTGCCGGTCGGAAGTCTTGGCTCGTACGAATCCAAATGGCACACCGACATGTCCTATAACGAGCTGCCTCCGAAGGCGAGTATTCTGTACGCCATTGAATTGCCGCTGGAAGGCGGTGATACGGGCTATGCCAGCACGGGGGCCGCCTATGACGCACTTTCGGATGAGATGAAGGAACGGATTGATGGGCTGACGTGCAAGCACGATTCCTCTCACAATAGTGTCGGTCAAGTGCGTAAGGGTTATGAGGAAGTTTATGAAAATCGAGACGATGTTCCAGGCGCCGTCCATCCATTGGTGGCGGAACATCCCGAGACTGGGCGTAAGGTCATCTATCTCGGTCGCCGGGCTCGAGCCTTCATCCGCGAATTACCGGAGGCGGAGAGCGATGCGCTGCTGGACGAGTTATTCACACATATCACGCAGCCAGAATTCACGTGGACGCAAAAGTGGCGGCTCGGTGACGTCGTCGTTTGGGACAATCGTTGCACGCTGCATCGCCGCGACGCGCTTGATCCGAACGAGAGGCGCTTGCTGCATCGTGCCCAGATTAAGGATGCGAAGCGTATGAGCGCCGCCGCTTAAGGGAGACATGAGTGATGGATGGTGGTTCCGGCGGTAAAGGGATTGGCGCATCGATACCTCGGTTCGAGGATCATCGTCTGCTGACAGGGGCGGGAGAGTATAGCGACGATTTCAATCGACCAGACCAGGCCTATGCGGCTTTTACTCGGGCCCCGCACGCGCATGCGCGCATACTCTCGATCGGGACGGATGTAGCCGCTGCCATGCCGGGTGTTTTGGTTGTGCTCACGGGCGCTGACTATTCAGCGGATGGTCTCAATCCGATGCTGGCGCAAGGCAATCCGAAGGACGTCGAACTTATCAATCGCGACGGGTCGCCAATCTACTATCCAAAGATCGAACCACTCGTCTCGACAAAGGTGCGACGCATCGGCGAAGCGGTGGCGATGGTGATCGCGGAGACCGTGGAGCAGGCGCGGGATGCAGCCGAACAGGTAGAGGTTTCTTACGAACCACTAGCGGCCGTGGTCGATCAAGTGAAAGCCATAGCAGCTGGTGCGCCGAAGCTTTGGGACGAGCAATCCAATAACCTGTGTGTCGACGATCAGAAAGGCGACCTTGCCGCCGTGGCGGATGCATTCGCGACGGCGGCGCACGTGGTGCGCATGGCCCTTGTAAATAACCGTGTCTCCGGCGTCCCGATGGAGCCCCGCGCTGCTGTCGCCGAATATAGCGGCGTAACTGAGCGGTACACCTTGTGGGCCGGCGGGCAAGGCGTGAACCGCTTCCAGCGTGAAATCGCCACGGCCTTTCAGGTACCAGAGGATACGGTGCGCGTCATTGCTCGGGATGTCGGTGGTGGATATGGGACACGCAACTCATGCTATCCAGAATTCACTCTTGTGGCATGGGCAGCGCAGCGGATCGGTCGTCCGGTGAAATGGACAGGGACGCGAAGCGAAATGGCGCTCGGCGATTATGCGGGCCGCGATCTTTTCACTGAGGCGGAACTGGCGCTCAACAGCGATGGAATGTTCCTCGCTATGCGCACGGTGAATTACGGAAACCTCGGCAGTCACGCGCTTTCCTTCGTGCCGATTGCACGAGGCCCCACGGTCTCCACGGGAATTTACGACATCCCTCAGGCCGACGTGACGACCAAAGCAGTCTGGACCAATACTAGTCCCGTCACAGCCTATCGCGGTGCCGGGCGACCCGAGGCTATCTTCGTCCTCGAACGCTTGATCGACCGGGCGGCCATCGAGATGGGGATCGACCGGGTGGAAATTCGCTTGAAGAATCTGATCAAGGACGAACAACTGCCGTATACGAACCCAATGGGTGTGACTTATGACAGCGGACGCTTTGTCCATGGCATGGAGCTGGCGCTCGAACTAGCGAATTGGGACGGGCTAGAGGCGCGTAGGAGCGAGAGTGAGGTGAGGGGCAAGCTGCGGGGTATAGGTACGGCCAACTATGTCGAAACCTCGACTGGATGGCCCTTAGAACGCGCGGTGATGACGGTCTCACCGGAAGGCCGGGTCGAGATGATCATGGGCTCTCACTCAAGTGGACAGGGACACGAGACGACATTTCGGCAAATCGGCGCATCGCTATTGGAAGTGCCCTATGAATGCGTCGACTACGTCTATGGCGACACGGCAGTAGTAAAAGACGGCTCCGGCTCTCACGCGGCGCGGACAATGCGCCTCGCAGGTCATTTGTTTACAATCACCCGAGATGAGATCGTCGATAAGGGCAAGCGGATTGCCGCTCATCTGTTGGAATGTGCAGAGGCTGATGTCGAGTTTATCGATGGCACTTTCCGTGTCAGCGGGACGGACCGCTCCACTGGCCTATTCGATGTGGCGAGCGCGGCCAACGACGACGCTGGTGACCTGCCGGATGATCTGAAAGGACCCCTGCGGGCAACCAGTCTAATCGACAAGCCGATGCCGGCCTATCCAAACGGTTGCCATGTGGCCGAAGTCGAAATTGACCCAGAGACCGGTTTCGTTAAACTGGTCCGTTACACCGCGGTTGACGATTGTGGTCGTGTGGTAAACCCGATGATCGTCGACGGTCAGGTCCATGGCGGCATCGGGCAAGGTGTGGGCCAGGCGCTTTGGGAAGAAGTCGCTTACGACCAGGAGAGTGGGCAATTGCTGACCGGCTCTTTTATGGACTATGCTATGCCGCGCGCTGACGACCTGCCGATGTTTACCGTTGGCCATAACGAAGTCCCGACATTGACCAACCGCATGGGTGCTAAGGGTGGGGGTGAAGGCGGCACTACCCCGGCTCCCGCCGCCATCGTCAACGCGATTTGCGACGCGCTCCGTGATTACGGCGTCGAGCACATCCAAATGCCGGTGACGAGTGAGAAGGTTTGGCGGGCGATGAATGGTTCAAAGGACAATTAGTATTGGTTAGGTAGCT
>CAXAGK010000280.1:0-5547 GCA_963968305.1 uncultured Rickettsiales bacterium
TCTTGCTTACGTTCTGAATCTCGGAAAATAGATTCTTAATCTTTTCCTCAATTTCGTCGAACACATTGGGGGAAACATGGGTCCCACCGAGCTGCTCGCTCATTCGCTATACTCCCAGTTACGACTACGGCGCCGATCATAGACGACAAACCCTGAACCAAACCCTACATTGAAAGCTTTAGAGTTGGTTAACAGGCATTCTTTTGAAGTTGTAACAATTGCTTGCGCAACGGCCACGTCCCTTAAATCACGGGCACTTCCTTATCAATTCATGAACGGTTTGTCACCGTCTACTGTAACTCGATGCATAAACCTGCGTTTACCTGGGTAGTCATTTAGCGCGTAGTGCATGAGGCAACGGTTATCCCAGAACGCTACAGATCCTTGTTCCCAGCGAAAACGGCATGTGAATTCCGGGCGGACGCAATGTTTGAACAAGAACTCCAGCAATGGTTTGCTTTCTTCCTCGGTCATGCCCTCGAGCGCGATGGTGAACGGTCGATTCACGAATATGCTTTTGCGGCCTGTCTCCGGGTGTGTGCGAACGACAGGATGAATATTGTCGATGGCGTCCGCGTCGGGGTCGATATCGTCTCGTAATTTCGTTGATCGCGAATCATTCCGGTCGGAGCGGCTGCTCGTATCCGTCAAGGTCCGGCTGCTGTGGAGCGCATTCAGACCGCACAATAATTCCTTCATGCCATCCGATAGGGCCTCGTAAGCTAAATATTGGTTGGAGAACATGGTGTCACCACCCCGAGAGGGAACGTCGAGCGCGTAGAGGATCGAGCCCAAGGGCGGTGTCTCAAGATTGGTGAGGTCGGAATGCCAGACCCCGCCGATGTTTTTTTCGGCATCCGGGTCCTTGAGGACCGGCAGAATTTCCGGATGGCCTTCCAGGTTTACATATTGTGGGTGCACGTTGAGGGTACCAAAGCGCCGGCCGAACGCCTTGTGCTGGTCCGGAGTCAATTCTTGATTGCGAAAGAGGATGACCTGATGGTCGAGCAAGGCTTGCCGGAGTTCGCCGATTACGTTGTCACCAAGGTCGTCGGACATATCGATCCCATGAATGACGCCGCCGCAGGCGCCTGCAAGGCGCTCAATTTCAAATTCGGCCATATTCTATCCCTCCTATGATAGAAAGTAAGTTTCGACCGTTCTGGTGGACGGTCAAGCACCTTGCCGAGTGGACGGTGCTGGCTAATTCTTTGGCAAAGGAGATGCCAATGAGTTACCAGCATATAGAAGTGCAACCCGTTGCGGGGGCAATTGGCGCCGAAATCTTCGGTGCGGATTTGCGCGAAGACTTAGCCGATGACGTGGTTTCGGAAATTCGCCAAGCCTTGCTCGACAATCTGGTGATCTTTTTCCGCGAACAGGATATCTCCGACGACGATTTGGCGCGGTTCGGGCGTCGCTTCGGCGATTTGGCGGAATTGCCGCCGCACCGGCAGGTTCCGGGTAAGTTCCCCGAACTCTTGATCGTCGAAAAGAAGCCGGAAGACACAATGAACTTCGGATGGGAGTGGCATTCGGATACTAGTCATCTCGAGTTACCGTCGCTGGGCTCTATCCTAGTGGCCAAGGTCGTCCCGCCCATCGGTGGCGATACTTTTTTCTCCAACCAATATATGGCATACGACGCTCTCTCCGATGGTATGAAAAAGATGCTGGAAGGTCTGCGGGCGGTTCATTCCAATGGGCGGATTTTTCGCACCCTGGGGGAAGGTGGCACGCCGCCGCGCGGCACCGAAGGGGTGTCGGCCGATTGGGCGGAAATGTGGGCGACACATCCAGTTGTCCGCACTCATCCGGAGACTGGCCGGAAGGCACTCTACGTCAATGAAATGCACACGGAGCGGCTTGAAGACATGACGGTGGAGGAGAGCCAGCCGCTGTTGCGGTTCTTGTATGAGCATTCCTGTCGTCCGGAATTGACCTGCCGGTTCCAATGGCGCGTGGGTTCGATTGCATTCTGGGATAATCGTTGCGCCCAGCACTTGGCGCTCAACGATTACCAGGGCCATCACCGTCTGATGCACCGTGTTCAGGTGAAAGGCACGGCACCGCAATAGCGGTGCTGAAATTTAAGGAAACGAATTAATGTTAAAAGCCGATGCGGATACGCAGCGCATGATCGATTGGGCCGCTGCTGCAGGCCTGCCGCCCCTACATACATTGTCCCCGGAAGCTGCTCGCTTGCAATCCGCAGCCGGCACGGCCAAGACCGCGCTCGACCTCGAGCCGGTCGCCAAGGTCGATAATATGGATATCGACGGCCCAGGTGGCCCATTGCCGATCCGCATATATCATCCAGCGAACGCGCCTGCGGGGCCGCGTCCCATCGTGTTGTATTACCATGGCGGTGGCTTCGTGATCGGGACCATCGACACGCACGATTCGATTCCGCGCGTACTGGCCAATTGGTCGGGCGCAATTGTCGTTTCGGTCGAATACCGACTGGCACCCGAACACCGCTACCCGGCGGGGGTAGAAGACGCCGTGGCCTCAGTTTTGTGGGCGGCGGAACATGGCGCGGCGATTGGCGGCGATCCATCGAAACTCGCGGTGGCCGGCGATAGTGCCGGTGGGAATTTAGCGGCAGTCGCGGCACTTCGCGTTCGTGAGACAGTTGGCTCGGCGCTTGTTGCACAGGCGCTCCTCTATCCCGTCGCCGATCATGGGAATCTCGATGTGCATCCGTCACGCACCGATCACGCGGCTACCTTTCCCATCCGAAAGCCGCTGATGGCCTGGTTCCACAATCACTATTTCGGCCATGACGAGCCGGTGATGGAACCGGATGCATCGCCCTTGCATCATCCGAACCTGAGCGGCACGGCCCCAGCTTATGTGATGACTGCGGGCTTGGATCCCTTGATGGATGAGGGCAAGGCCTATGCCGATGCACTGCAGGCGGCTGGTGTCGAGGTCGAATACAGTTGCTGGGAGACAACGATCCACGGGTTCCTGCAAATGGGGAAGGTTATTCCCGCTGCAGCCGACGCATTGGCTGAAGCAGCCGACTACATGAAACGCCGATTCGAAGGTTAAGGCGCAATGGCGGAAGGACGGGTCGCGGGCAAGACAGCTATCGTCACAGGTGGAGCTTCCGGTATCGGGGCGGCAATTGCGACGACTTTGAGCGCGGAGGGCGCGCGGGTCGCGATCTCAGACTTGAATGAAGATGCGGGCGCGGCCTTGGCGGCTTCATCGCAAGGTGCTGTGTTTATCCGTCATGACGTCACCATCGAGGCCGAATGGGAATCTTGCATTGGTGCAGTGGAGGAGCGTTTTGGTGGGCTCGATATCATCGTCAACAACGCGGGTGTGATGCCGGCGACGAAAACCATCGAAGAGACATCATACGACGAATGGAAGCGAGTCATGTCAGTCAACATGGACGGCGTGTTTCTGGGCGTGAAGCATGGCATTCGCGCGATGAAGGATCGCGGGGGCGCCATCGTCAATATTTCCTCGATCATGGGACTGGTTGGCGAATCCATCGTTGGTGCCTATAGCGCCTCGAAGGGTGGTGTGCGTCTATTCACCAAATCGGCAGCGGTCGAATGTGCTAACCTTGGATATCCGATCCGTATCAATTCCGTACACCCAGGATATATTGACGGCGGTATGTTCGCTGCAATGGCGGATGAGTTTGGTGCCGACAGCCTGCGCAAACGTTTCGCGGCGAAGACACCGATGAAACGCCTCGGCACGCCGGAGGAGATTGCCAAGGGCGTGTTGTTCTTGGTATCGGATGACGCCAGTTTTTCGACCGGCTCCGAACTCGTTCTGGACGGCGGGTATACAGCGCGATAAGACCCGGTTATGCAAAAGCCCAATAGCAGAACAGCCCCTGACTTGCTCGATGAAATGGCGGAAAAGTATCCCGGCCGACCATTCGTCATCGATGGCGAGATATGCCTGAGCTATAGCGAATTCAGAGATGGTGTCCGGCGCCACGCGAAAGGTTTCTTAGCACTCGGGCTCGGCAAGGGAAGCCGGGTCGCCGTCCTGATGGGCAATCGGGTCGAATGGTTGACGACCTATTTTGCGGCCGTGACCATCGGCGCGGAAGTTGTGGCACTCAACACCTTGGCGACGGCGCGAGAACTTGCCTATCAACTTATTCACGCGGAAGTGGATGTATTGGTCTTCGAGCCTAAATATCGGGACCGGGACTTCGTTGTGATCTTGGCTGACGCGGCGCGCGAGCACGGATTGGATCCACTGCCGAAATACATTCCTGTCGACGACGTGCCGCCGGGTGCGATGTCTTTCACCGACCTTGTGGAGTACGGCTCCCGCGTCGACGACGATATGGTGGCGGCGGCGCAAAGCGCGATTGAACCCGGTGATACGGCGTGTATTCTCTATACGTCGGGATCGACCGCCCTGCCGAAGGGTGTGCCGCTTTATCATTCCGGGCTGATAGACAACATGTGGTCGATTGGTGAGCGCCAGCATTTGACTCCGGACGACCGGCTGTGGCTCGCGGTCTCTCTGTTTTGGTCCTATGCGGGCGTTAACGCGCTGTTCACGATGATGACCCACGGGGCGTCAATCGTGTTGCAACATCATTTCGAGCCGAGCGAGGCCCTGCGGCTCATCGAGCAGGAACGATGCACGGTGTTCTATGGTACACCAGCTCTTTCGCGCCCGATGTGGGAGCACCCGGATCGACCTAGCCGCGATCTCTCGTCGCTTCGGACGGGAGCCACGATCGGTAGTCGTGAGCAAGTCCAAACGGTGGTCGACCTTGGGGTGACGGAGATTTGTAACGTCTACGGCCTGACCGAAGCCTATGGGAATTCTTGCGTGATTGACGGGAAGCTCCCATTGGAACGCCGTCTCGTTTCCTCCGGCGCACCGCTCGATGGTGTTGAGATCAAGATCGCTGATTTCGAGACGGGTGTCTCCTTGCCAATGGGCGAGATGGGTGAAGTGCGCGTTCGCGGCCATGTGACCAAAGGGTACTTGAAGGAACCCGAGCGGATGGCGGAAGCCTTGGATGAGGAAGGATTTCTGAGGACCGGCGATCTTGGTACCTTGGACGACGACGGTTTCCTGACCTATCGGGGGCGCCTTAAGGAAATGGTAAAGACCGGCGGAATTAATGTTGCGCCGGCGGAGATTGAAGCAGTTTACGGAATGCATGACGGGATCGAGCAGATTTACGTCACTGGGATTCCTGACGGCCGCCTGGACGAAGCACTGGCCGCGGTGATCGTGCTTTCGGGGACACCCGTCGGGCAAAAAGAATTGATCGCTTTCGGGCGTGACGCGCTCGCCGGATACAAAGTGCCGAGACATTACCGCTTCGTTGCGTCGGACGAGCTACCGTTAACGGCGACGGGTAAACTGCAACGGAACCGACTGGCGGAGTTTTTCGTGTAGCGCTGGAAGCCCTGTCCACCCGTTCTACCTTCCCCCCTGCAACGCGTTTGAGGAGGTCTCATGCCTAAAAAGGCGGTTATTACCGGCGTGCATAACACCAAGGTCGGCGAGGTGCCGGGCTCGACGGCGATGTCGCTGCATGCG
>CAXAGK010000281.1:0-5538 GCA_963968305.1 uncultured Rickettsiales bacterium
GTGGCACTCGCGCATCGGGACATGTATTACACCGGCGGCACTCTAATTCTGGACCATGGTCATGGATTGACCTCCGCCATGCTGCATATGGATACCGTCGAGGTTCAGGTTGGAGATTTCGTGCACAAAGGGCAGCGCATCGGCACCATAGGCAAGACGGGCCGCGCCACGGGGCCGCATCTCGATTGGCGGATCAATCTCTTCAAGGCGCGCCTTGACCCGGCTTTCTTAGTGCCTCCGATGCCGGCATCGAAATAGAAATTATATCTATTCCTTCGGCCAACGCCGATGTAGCCAGAACCATTGCTCCGGATACTCGCGAATCCAACCCTCTATAATGCCGTTGATCTGGCCCAGCACCTTTATCGCATCGGCTTTGCGGTTGTCGGTACGCTCAATCTCCAACGGTGGCGAGATTTCGATCCGAAAGCGCGATCCGGGATAGCGGATGCAACGCACCGGCACGATCGAGCCGCCAGTCCGCAGGGCGATTTCGACCGGCGCGGTCGCCGTCATCGCATCATGACCGAAAAACGGAATAGCCACGCCCTCGTTTAATTTTTGATCCATCATCGCGCCGAAATGCAACCCATCGCGCATCAAGCGCAACATCTTTGCAGCCCCTTCGCGGCCCTTAGGGATTAGTGTCGTATTTTCGCTGCTGCGCGCGTTCTTGAACAACCGGTCGATAAACGAATTGTCGGCACCGCGATAAATTTGGCCGAGCGGCAGACCGGTCTGCCCGACGACACGAGCACCCAGTTCCCAGTTTCCCATATGCGCAGAAAAGACGATCCCCGCCTTGCTGCTTTCCTGCATGGTGACGAGATGTTCCGCGCCCACTAACTCAACTCTCGAACCCGGCTCGTTGACGGTAAATCGGTCGAGATGTGAAAATTCGGCCGCACCTTGCCCGAGATTACCCCAAATTCTGTCTAACAAGGCTTCGACTTCGACGTCGTCGAGTTCCGGAAACACCCGGCGGACATTTTGCTCCGCCACACACGCCACCCGCATGCGCCGGCCGATTTTACGGAACATCAGACTGGTGATAGCGGTCCCCGCCGCCAACGGTAAAGCCCGGACAGAATAATAGAGCGAGCCGATCAACAGCGCCTGTAGCGGATACAAGAATCGCCTCACACAGAAGCGGGCAATGGGCCCACGATCAGCCATTGGAGATGACCGCGGACAAAATGCGGTCGATACCCGCGCTATCGCCCCATTCGACAGTGACCTTAACAACCTCAATACCTTCTGCATTCGCGGGGTCGAGGCGTACAAGGTCTTTCTCGGTCGTGACTAACCGTGCAACATTTTCCAATGCCAGCGACTTTAGCGCCGATACCTCTCCGTCGCTATAAGCGTGATGGTCGGTGAACGGCTTCGCTACAGCGATTTCAAACCCCATCTCCGAGAGCGTGTCGAAGAATTTTTGCGGCCGCCCAATTCCCGCAAAGGCGACGACGGGACGGGCATCCGGCAGTAAGGAAGTGGCTTCGGGCACCAAGGAGGCGTCTATTGTCGGCATGTTCGTGGTCAGCTTAAAGGCTCGGTTTTGCCCAAGTATAACCATAGCGTCCGTGCGCGATAGCCCGTCTTTCAAAAATTCCCGCAACGGACCCGCCGGCATGACCCGCCCATTGCCGACGCCGTAACCCCCGTCGACAACGACGACTGATAAATCCTTATGCAAGCCGGGATTCTGAAAACCATCATCCATGACGACGATATCCGCACCGGCCGCGATCGCCGCCTTTGCCCCAGCGGTGCGCCTGCGCGAGACCCAGGTCGGTGCCTTACGAGCAAGCAGCAAGGCTTCGTCTCCAACATCCGCCGCACCATGCGTTTGCAAATTGACCTGAATTGGACCCGCTAAACGGCCGCCGTATCCGCGTGTCAGGAAATGCGGCGAGAGCCCTTTTGCGAGATAGAAATCCACGATCGCCAAAGCGACGGGGGTCTTTCCCGCGCCGCCCGTGACAAGGTTTCCAACACACACAATGGGCCGTTTGGCGCGATACGGCGTCCCGTACCGCCATCGCACCGTCGCAGCGAGACCATAGATCCAGCCAATGGGCGCGAGTAACCGGGACATAACGCCGTCATTTGCCCAAAAATCCGGTGCTTGCATCTTCTATTCACCGTTCATCAAACCGGCGATCTCTTCATGTATGCGCATGACCGCATCCGCATTTTCGGAGGCGACCCGCGCCGCGGCCCCGGCTTGTTCCTGTCGGGCCGCCGGATTGCGCAGCAGTTTGGCGACAGCGGCTGCGACCGCTCCCGCATCATTTACTTGCTGCGCCCCTCCAGCATCCAACAATTCACGCGCCACCGTCGTGAAATTCCCCATATCCGGCCCTAGAACAACCGCACAGTCGAGCTGTGCCGCCTCAAGCGGATTATGTCCGCCATGGGACGCCATGCTGCCGCCGATGAAAGCAATGGTCGACAATCGGTAGAAGAACCCCAATTCGCCAAGCGTGTCAGCCACGTAAATATCGCCGGTCAAACCGTCTCCCGATGATTTTAACGACACGGAGAGGCCCCGCGCGCGCAGTGCCTTCGCGATCTCATGGCCACGGATCGGATGACGGGGAACGATAACGGTCAGAATATCCGGCCACTCCGCCGATAGGTGGTCGTGTACTTCCGCCGCCGTTTCCTCTTCACCGGGATGCGTGCTCGCAGCCAGCCACAAGGGACGCTCGCCAAGTTCGGCCTTAACAGCGTCCAAGGCGGACAAGTCCACCGGCAGAGTCGCCGCCGAAAATTTCAGATTACCGAGATATTTTACTGGCGAAGCACCGAGACAACGCAAGAAGTCCGCTTGCTCTTCAGTTTGCGCCAGGCAAAGGGAAAAAGTACCTAGGAGATGGCGCGCTGTGCCCGAAAATCGCCGCCAGCGACCGAAACTACGCCGAGACATGCGCGCATTGACCAATACGCTGGGAATGTTTCGGCGCGCCGTCTCCTGCACCAGGTTGGGCCACAGTTCCGATTCCATCCACAGCGCGATATCGGGCTGCCAATGATCGAGGAAAGTTCTGACCCACGGCAACCGGTCAACAGGCGCAAATTGATGGAAACTTCTCGGCGGTAACCGTTCCTGCATGAGATGGGCGGAGGTCAGCGTTCCAGTCGTCTGCAGGACATGAGTTTCAGGTTCGGCCTCAAGTAATTTCACGATGAGCGCCAAAGATGATTGCGATTCACCGACACTGGCGGCATGAATCCAAATCAGTTTACCGGCGGGCCGAAGCCGGCTGGCGACGCCACGGCGTTCGGAAATTCGAGCCGCATCTTCCTTCCCTTGTGACAAGCGGCGGCGTAACAACCCGTAGACCAAGGGTCCGCCGACATTGGTAAATAAGCGGTAGATCCAGAGCGGGTTCATCGGGCAATCAACCGGCTTCCGAGGTCAGCGGAGCGGGCTCGACATCAGGGCGGTTGATAAGCCAATCCGCCCTTTGCGTCAGCGCCAGCAGAGCGTTTTCGAGTTCAACGCGTTTTTCACTCATTTCCATATCATCCGCGTTCTTCGAGACGTATATCGGCTCCCCCCACAGGAAAACGCCCCGTCCGAAGGGAAACGGGAGGACGAATCTGTCCCAACTCTCAAGTACACAACGCAATGATGCGGAAAACGTTAGCGGTAATATAGGCGCTCCACTCACTTTTGCCAACGCGATGACGCCGTCATTGGCCCGCATGCGCGGCCCTTTTGGCCCGTCCGGCGTGATCCCGACGATCTCACCGCTTCTCAACAGACGAGCCAATTGAATGAAAGCCGCGGCACCGCCCCGCGTCGAGGAGCCGAATACTGTCTTTGAGCCAAAATGAGACATCATACCGGACACCAGCTGACCGTCACGATGTCCGGAGATCAACATATTCACGAGATCGCAGCGCTTCCAGGAAAACGCCATCATGATCAATCGACCGTGCCAAAACGCAACGACGAACGGTTGACCGTCGTTCAACAATCCGTCCGGTACTTCTTCGCCGAAAATACGCCAGCGGCCAGAAACCCAGACAAATTTGATATATTGCGCCGCGATCCATGTAAGTGTATTGCGGACGACGCCCGAAGAAAGTATGCGCTTAATCAATCGAACCGCCTCATGCCTTTGCCACCTCGGACGGTGCCTTTAGTGATTGTCCGTCGTCCAATTGCATATGGCAATAATGGGCATACAGCCCGTCCTGTGAATACAACTCCGAATGTGTTCCGGATTCGACCACGCGTCCCTTCTCCAACACGTAGATGCAATCGGCGTCCGACACAGTCGACAACCGATGCGCAATAACAATGGTGGTCCGTCCCTGCATGAGACGGGTCAACGCGGTATGAACTTGGTGTTCGGATTCACTATCCAATGACGACGTTGCCTCATCGAGCAGTAAAATTGGCGCATTCTTCAACATTGCGCGGGCAATCGATATTCGTTGGCGTTGACCACCTGACAGGCGCAGTCCACGCTCTCCGACCATCGTGTCATACCCGAGAGGAAGCTCCATGATAAACTCATGCGCCGCCGCAGCCTTTGCCGCATCAATAACATCCGTGTCACTCGCTCCGTCCCACGCATACGCAATGTTTGCCCGAACGGTGTCATTGAACATCGTCACTTCTTGACTAACCAAAGCTATACATTGCCGCAGCGATCCGATTGTTACCTTACCGATGTCTTGCCCATCGATCAGGACTCGGCCGCTTTGAGCATCATAGAATCTTGGAATTAAGTTTAGAATTGTCGATTTTCCAGCTCCCGACGGCCCTACAAGCGCAGTCGTTTTACCGGCAGCGAATGTGATCGTGGTATCTATCAATGCCGATTTTCCCGCGTCATACGAGAAACTGACGTTGTCAAAAGAGACACCTCCGTCTCGCGTCTGCAACTTTATAGCATCAGGTGCGTCGATGACTTCCGGCTCATAATCGAGAAGATGAAAGATGCGGTCGGCGGCCGCGAGCCCTAGTTGCAAACTTGCGTTCAGGTTGGCCAAGCTTCTTATAGGTTGATACGCCAATAACGCCGCAGTGAAAAACGCCATGAATTGGCCTACGTCTATCTCGTTCGCAAGCGTTTTGTGCCCCCCCCAGGCCAAGACACTCGCCAAGGCGAGACCTATCATCGTCTCCAAGATCGGAGACATCCGGGCGCGAGTTCTCCCGGCTTTCAGAAAATGGCTATAGATGCTTTCGAAAAATTCATGGGCACGAGAGCGTTCGTAATCTTCTGTGGCATACGCTTTGACTTCACGGACCGCCTTAAATACGTCATCCAGATAACTGGCGACCGTTCCAATTGATTCTTGTGTATCTCTAGAAATTCGACGAAGCCGACGCCCGATATAGACTATCGGAAAGATGCTGATCGGCATAAAAATAAGAGCGATGAGCGACATTTCCCAGTTTAATTGAATCATTACGGCCGCTAGAAAGACGACCATCATCAGATCGCGTCCGATGCCGGTAAAAGCCTTAACCGTCGCATCGCGAAGAAACTGGACGTCATTCGTGAAACGGGT
>CAXAGK010000282.1:0-5510 GCA_963968305.1 uncultured Rickettsiales bacterium
GGAATAGACGTATTCCGGTGCTTCTTCCGCCGGATCTTCCAACACTTTGCCTTCCGCCGAGATGTGCAGCAGGTTGGCGTCGACCGAGAACGGGGCTTCGCCGCGCTTGTCCGTCGGCACGGGAATCTGGTGCGCTTCGGCGTATTCGATCAGGCGCGTGCGGCTGGCGAGGCCCCATTCCCGCCACGGCGCGATAACCTTGATGTCGGGGTTAAGGCCATAGTATCCGAGCTCGAAGCGAACCTGATCATTGCCCTTGCCGGTAGCGCCGTGAGAGACCGCGTCGGCGCCTGTCTCGGCGGCGATCTCGATCTGGCGTTTGGCGATCAGCGGGCGTGCGATGGAGGTGCCCAGCAGATAGACCCCTTCATAGACCGCATTGGCGCGGAACATCGGGAAGACGTAATCTCGCACGAATTCCTCGCGCAAATCTTCAACATAGATTTCCTTCACGCCCATCATCTCGGCCTTTTGGCGCGCGGGTTCCAGTTCCTCGCCCTGTCCGAGGTCGGCGGTGAAGGTCACCACCTCGCAGTCATAGGTATCTTGCAACCAGCGCAGGATCACCGAGGTGTCGAGGCCCCCGGAATAGGCTAGTACTACTTTATTCACGTTCGCCGATTCGTCGGCCATGGTGTCTCTCCGCGCGAGTCTAAGGTCCATGAAATGCGCGCGGAGTATAGGGATTTGCGCCTTTTCGGCAAGCGCTTGCAATGCTCCGCGAATCCCGATTAGCTGGTATTTAGGGAATGGGCGGGCGTACCCCCGAGTCACAGGGAGATCGTTACAAAGATGACGAAACTGACTGAGGAAGACCTAGCGGCGTTGGCGACGTTGGACACCCCAACCGTGTGCAACGCGTTGGAACTCGTGGCGCCTGAGCGCCGTGGTTTCGGCTATACGACAAAGCCGATGGTTTGCGCCCGCCCTGCCCTCGCCCCAATCGTGGGCTATGCGCGGACCGCTCGCATTCGGGCCAAAACCCCGCCACAGCGCGAGGGTACCGTGATGAAGCAACAGCGTCTCGACTATTACCGTTATATCGACGAGGGCCCGAAACCTTCGATCACGGTGATCCAAGACCTGGATGAGCCTACCGGTTTCGGCGCGTTCTGGGGTGAAGTGCAGTCGAATATCCACAAGGGGCTCGGCAGTCTCGGTGTGGTGACCAGCGGCAGCGTGCGGGATATCCCTGATTGCGCCGAAGGTTTCCAGATGATCGCCGGCTCTTTCGGCCCATCTCACGCGTGGGTGCATCTGGTCGATTTCGACACCGAAGTCTCGGTCCACGGTATGGATGTGGCGCCAGGCGATCTAATCCATGCGGATATGCACGGCGCAGTGATGATCCCCATCGCAGTGGCAAAAGAGGTCCCGGGTGCGGCGGCCTTGATCGCGCGCCGCGAAGCGGTGACCATCGGTGCCGCGCAAAAACCCGACTTTAATTTTGAGGCCTTAAAACAGGCATTCGGCGACGCCGACGACGTCCACTAATAGGCACAGGCTTATGAAACTCGGTGTTTGCATTACGCTGACCGACGACGGTGGGGCGAGCCGTGATCGTTTGGTCGACGGCGCCCGCCGCGTCGAACGTCTTGGGTTCGACGGGTTGTGGTTTTTCGACACCATCGGGCGCGCCCGGGCGCTGCCGGATCCTTTGATCTCGGCGTCGGTTGCGGCGGCGGTGACGGAGAAAATCCACCTCGGGACCTGTATCTATCAGGTGCCGCTGCGCAATCCAGTGGAATTGGCGCACCGTATGATGACGGTGAAGATGTTGGCGGGCGACCGGTTGCTGTGGGGTGTCGGCGCGGGTTCCACTGAGGATGATTTTTCCGCTGTCGGCGAGGTTTACGAGACCCGGTTCAAGAAACTCCGCGCCGCATTGCCGTTGATGCGCCGCCTTTGGGCCGGAGAAACCGTGGATGGCACCAATATACAGCCTTGGCCTGAAGTCCAAAGTGGGCCAAAAATTCTCATCGGCAGTTGGGCCGGTAGTATTTGGATTCCCCGCGCGGCAAAGGAATTTGACGGCTGGATCGCGTCGGGTCACTACACCGATCTTGCGACCATGAAGGAAGGGCTCGACCGTTTCAGGAGCGAAGGCGGTGGGATCGCCGTGGCGGCGAATATCAAGGTCGACCTGACGAAACCGACTACCAGTCTCGAGGGTCAGCAAGGCTTTACCCTTGAATGTACGCCTGATGACGCGAAAGCGCGCTTGGCCCAGGTCGCTGAAGCGGGATTTGATCATTGTGTCCTGGTCGTGAACGACGCCAGCGAAGAAAACCTCGCGGCGGTGCGGGCGCTGCTCTAGTTCGGAAAAGAGTGTCATTCCGGACGGACCGAAGGGTCGATCCGGCATTATAGCCTGATCCTGACTTCCATTGCTGTACTGCTTGGTAAATCTCAGGCCCTAATTCCGGGTTCGCTACGCGCCCCGGAATGATGGGATTGCAGCGAGTGGCCCTCAAGCAATAGTGACAAATTATCTAAATTCTGATATGATTTCGCCCGTTCTTTGACATGTGAACCATCGACCTTGCTTGCCGAATATGCGGCGAGCAGCGGAATCAGCGGTATTTTAATATTGTGCATGGGGTTGTTCCGCGATTTTTGGCAACAATTCACCTGTCTTGGTCTCTCTCGCCTCCGCTCTATCCTCACATTCAGGGAAATTTGACGGAGCACGGGTACAATGGGCAAGAAAATCGAATTCGGGACCACTTTGCGTTCGCCCTATAACGTGGCGGAATTGGCGCAGCAGATAGAGGCGTTGGGCTTCGATATCATCGGCTGTGGCGAGCATGTGAGTTTTCACGGCGAGTCGGCGAATGGGTTCATTTCATTGTCAGTCGCGGCGGGTGTTACGAAGAATATCCGTCTGATGAGTGCGATCACCTTAGTGCCACTTTATCCACCGGCGCTGTTGGCAAAGCTCGGTGCGGCCTTGGATGTGGCGTCCGGCGGGCGCTATACCATGGGTGTCGGGGTTGGCGGTGAATTTCCGAATGAATTTGAGGCCTGCGGCGTGCCGGTGAAGCAGCGGGGCTCGCGCACCGACGATGCGTTGGAAGTTCTCACCCGGGTGTGGAGTGAGACTGATGTTACCTATGAAGGCCGCTATACGACGCTGAACAATTTCAGCTTGAAGCCGTTGCCGATCCAAAAACCGCGCCCGCCGATATATGTCTCGGGTCGATCGGAAGCCGCCATGCGGCGCGCTGCGAAATACGCGGACGGTTGGATTCCCTATATGTACACGCCGGAGCATCTGGCTGACAGCATCGCAAAAATCAAGGAGTACGGCGAGGAAGAAGGCCGCGATATGTCCGACTTCACCTTCGGTATGTATATCTTCAGCGCGGTGAACGAGGACAACGACACCGGCATCAAATACGCCGCCGAAAAGCTCAGTGTTCAATATGCGCAGGATTTTAGCCAATTGGTGCACAAATACGCCTTGGCGGGTAGTCCGGATAGCTGTCAGGCGCGGCTCCGGGAATACGTCGATGCGGGCGCTAGCATGGTGTTTGTCTCCTCTGCCTGTCCGCCGGAATATATCGATCGGAATATGGAGATGTTGGCCAAAGATGTCATCCCGGCCTTTCGTTAGGTCCGAATTACACAGCTTGCCCGCAGGCGTGGCCCGACGCCCAGGCCCATTGGAAGTTGAAGCCGCCAAGATGCCCGGTGACGTCGACCGCTTCGCCGATGAAATAGAGGCCGGGGATGTTGCGGGCCTCTAATGTCTTCGAGGACAAATCCCGCGTGTCGACGCCGCCGAGGGTGACTTCTGCTGTCCGCTCACCCTCCGAGCCCGCAGGCATGACCTGCCAAAGATTAATCTGGTCGCCGAGAGTGCGCAGTTTCCGATCGGCGATCTCGGCCAAGCGGCCGTTGCAATCGTTCCATTCGGCTAAAGTGGCCGCCAGTCGTTTCGGCAAATGCTGAGCAAGCGCAGTCTGGATTTCCCGGCGTGGCTGCGCGGCCTTTAGTTCTTTTAAGATTTCGAATGCGTCTTGTCCGGGTAACAAGTCGACGGTGATGGCATCTCCTTCGCGCCAATAAGAGGAGATCTGCAGGATGACCGGGCCACTCAATCCTCGGTGTGTGAACAGGAGTGCTTCTTCGAACCGCGTTTTCCTATGGGTAACCGCCGCGTCGAGGGAGACACCCGACAATTCGGAAAGGCGGGCGAGGAGGTCTCGCTCGAAGGTCAATGGCACCAGGCCGGGGCGTGGCTCCACCACTTTCAGTCCGAATTGGTTGGCGACCCCATAGGCAAAACGGCTGGCACCCATCTTTGGGATCGAGGGGCCGCCGGTCGCGATGACGAGCGATGTCGCGGTGTAGGTATAGCGATCTGTGGTGATGGTGAATGTATCGTCTTTTTTTTCGATTCGCGTCACTGTCGTCGCGGTTTGGATGTCGACGCCGCGCGCTTCCGCCAGCAACATGTCGATAATCTGTTGGGCGGAGCCGTCGCAGAAAAGCTGGCCGTGATCGCGTTCTTGATAGGCAATGCCATGTCGTTCGACCAAGGCGATGAAGTCGTGCTGAGTATAGCGGGCGAGAGCTGAGACGCAGAAACGCGGATTCTCCGAAAGGAAGTTCGCAGGCGACGCGTGGATATTGGTGAAATTGGCGCGCCCGCCCCCAGAAATGCGGATTTTCTGGCCGACATCTGGAGATTTTTCGAGCAGGAGCACCCGCCGACCCCGTTGATAGGCCTCGGCCGCGCACATGAGCCCGGCGGCACCCGCACCGATGATGACAGTGTCGAAACTTCGCATGGGCGAGGTATAGACGAAGACTGTGCTACACCCCAATCCCGAATATTGATTACGTCTGAGAATTTCGGTAAAAGCGCAAACAATTATAGTTTACCAAAATCGTCGAATTCGAGGACCAGATATGAGCACGACACAATCCAGCAGTTCCGGAGACGGAAAGGCCGCGAAGAAGGAAAGCCCCAAGAGTACGTCGACCACGGAGGGCAAAAGCGATTCATCGACCGCGTCGAGCAGCGGCGGCAAGTCCACGCGGGACTCTATCGGGGGTTCGAAAGAGGTGCATTACGGCTATTTTTCCAGCGTGCGCACGCCGGAGTACCGTTCCGGCTGGGACGATATTTGGGGCAAGAAATCCAAGAAGAAATCTGCGCCAAATTCCAGAGCCAAAACCAAGGGCCCGGTCGAACTCGAACTTGAGTTCGAAAAGCTGCCGGCCGACCTTTGCGACGGATTGATGGAGCACGCGCGAAAGAAGCTGCGCCGGACACCGACCGGCTTCAAGAAACTTCAGGAAGCCGGGGATATCGAATGGACGTTGTCTGTTCGGGTTGAGAAATAGAAACGCCCTCGTTCGGTCCTAAAGTTTGCCTGTTTGGCAACGCGTAAATTCGCCATTTCCGGCGCTTCCCTCTATATTGCTTTTGGTATGGGGGTTGGTTCGGTTAACGGTTGCCGGGTTGGGCCTGGTCGATTCATGAATTTGCCGATCCCGTG
>CAXAGK010000283.1:0-5477 GCA_963968305.1 uncultured Rickettsiales bacterium
AAATGCCGGAGCGCGTGCCGGGGCCGAAATGACACCAAAGCTAAATTTGGCATTCCAGGGCGGTCGTTAGACCGAACCCGAAACTATGGCCTGAGCATGACATTCCACTTGCTCGTACCATTCGCTAAAGCCCGAGCAAACGGCTCTCCGCTATCTCCTTTGTGTCGATTTCAGCGAGCGTCAGCATGTGCCACAGCAGCGACAGGTTGCTCGATAACACGGGTTTTCCGAGCCGTTCTTCCGCCGCCGCGATCATGCTGGAGCAGCGTAGGTTCGTGCAGGAAATGAACACTGCTTCCGTGTCACTCCCCTCGCCCGCCACCACCGCGGCCTCGAGGATTGATTGCGGCGTGATACGGGCGACATTTGCCTCGACTTCCTCGTCGAAGGTGGTCACGCCTGAAATATCGAAGCCGCCCGCCTCGAACATTTTCACGATGTCCCCGGTCACCGCGATATTGTAAGGCGTCAACACCGCGATCCGCTGGATGCCGAGCGCCCGTAGCCCTGCCTTAGCGGCTGTCGCTGGGTTTGTCGGCCTCACGCCAGGCCGTGCCGAGGTTATCAAGCTCGCCACGCGGTCCTCTCCGATCACCGAAGAGGCGGAGGTACAGGCATAGCCGATCACATCAAAATTGGCGCCGACGGGAAACAATCCGATGGCGGTGTCCAAATCCGCCTCCATGGCGGTCAATGTATCGTGGGTCACCGCTTCCCCGCTCGGGATGCGGGTGTGATGCAGAATAACAGAACGGTCTCTCAGGTAGTGGCGAAACTCGTCCTCGATCGTCTCTTCCGCCTGCAAAACCACCAATCCCAGGGTGGGCAAGCGGGCACCTTCATCCTCGACAACATAGGGAGCGGATGCGACCATCGATAAATGCTTTCCTTCCATCGCTCAGGTTTCGACTACCAAATTTCTGATTGTAAGGGCGATTCACCCAGCGCGCGATACTTCTTAACGCTGCTCCCCGATAACCGCACTCCCGAATGAGCACCAGCGACGTCCTTTTCGCCCGTTTTGGGCCCAAATACCGATGGGTGGTTACCGTCGTGGCGCTGATGGCGTTCTTCTGCATGGTCTTCGCCAGCTCAATGATCAATGTGGCGATACCGAACGTCATGGGCGCCTATGGTGTCGGTCAGGACAAGGCGCAGTTTCTCTCCAGCGCCTTCCTCGCGACCACGGTGACGAGCCTGCTCGCCAACACCTGGCTGATCGCGCGGTTCGGACAACCCGCCACCTTCTCCGCCAGTTTGATCGTCTTTATCTTCGGCAGTGTTGTAAGCAGTTTTGCCCCGACCCTCGACATGATCATCGTCGGTCGCGTTATCCAAGGGTTCGGCGCGGGCGTCATCCAACCGCTGGTCATGGTGCTGCTGTTTGACATTTTCCCTCGGGAAAAACGCGGTGTTGCGATGGGCCTGTTCAGCATGGGTGTTGCCTTCGCACTTGGTCTGGCACCGGCACTCGGCGGCATCGTGGTCGACACATTAGGATGGCGATATGTCTTCCTCATCCCGGTCCCGGTCGCCCTCATCTCCCTTGCGATGGGCGTCTTCTTCATACCGGAACGGAAGAGCCGGGGGCCCGCCGGAAAATTCGATTATCTCGGCTACGCACTCATGTGCGGTTTCGTCTTCTGCCTGATGACGATCCTCGGCAACGGACAGCGGTGGGGTTGGGCCTCAGACGACATCGCCATTCTCCTCACAATCATGGTCCTGTCGCTGATCGGGTTCGTTTTCTCCCAACAGCGCCCCCAAGGCAGCCTGATGGATGTGAGCGTGTTCCGAAACTTTCGCTTCTGCACCGTGATCACCGTGTCTTTCTTTTACGGCATGGGCAGTTTCGCGCAAAACTACGCCTTCCCCATCTTCAGCCAAATAGTCCAGGGCTATACGCCGACCCTCGCGGGGGCACTTCTGTTGCCAGGGGCCATCCTGGTCGCGTTTATCCTCCCGCTGACCGGCAAGCTGGCGGACCGCTTCCCGCCTCACCTACTGATATTCGCGGGACAGTTCATCTTCATCGGCAGCGCCCTGGCGCTGGCGGACGCAGATGTCGATACGGTATTCTGGGTGATCGCTTTCTATCTCTTGATTGGCCGTCTCGGCATCGCGCTGATCTCACCTTGCGTTAACAGCGCCGCCCTCGCCGCCTTGCCGCCGGAAAAAGTCAATGCGGGTGCGGGAATCGTTAATCTGTTCCTGATGTTGGGCGGCTCCACGGGAATCAGTGGTTTGGTGGTCGTCCTAGAGCGCCGCACCCAATTACACAGCGACGCGCTGACCGCGACACAGAACGCCGGCAATGACTCCACCATGGCACTTTTAGGCGAAGTTCAACGGGTGTTGGGCGCCGAAGGCATTCCCGATGCGGCACACAGCCAAATCGCGCTCAAGTATCTCGGCGACGTGGTTGAGGCACAGGCCAATACGCTTGGCTTCCAAGACGGCTTCCTTTGGGTCGCCATCGCCGCCCTCGCCTCCCTGCTGCCTGCCACCGTCATGATGTTGCAGAAGCGGCGACGGTCATGAATAAAGTCCCCTCACCCTAACCCACTTCCCGTGCGGGAGAGGGTTAGGGTGAGACGGCAGACCACAAGGAATCCATCATGAAAACCGGCATTGACCTCAGCATCAAAGGCGAGCTCGCCTTCCTCACACTCAACAGACCGAAGCAACGAAACGCACTCGACCTGCAATCCGCCGACGATTTCCAGGCCGCGGTGCGGGATATCGATGCGAACGATGCCGTTCAAGCAGTCGTCCTGACCGGCAGCGGCGGCGTCTTTTGCGCCGGGGCGGATTTGGGCGAAATGGCCGACAAAGGAGCGGTCTATCGCCCCTGGGCGGGTGCGGACGGCCCGTTGGCCAAACCCTGTACAAAACCCGTTATCGCCGCTGTTGAGGGCCACTCGGTTGCGGGCGGTCTCGGTGTCGCCCTCTGGGCCGATTTACGGGTCGCCAGCGAGACTGCTGTCTTCGGCGTCTTCTGCCGCCGCTTCGGTGTGCCAATGAGCGACGGCACACCAACCCGCCTTCCCAAGATCATCGGCCGCTCCCGTGCCCTCGACATGTTATTGACGGGCCGCCCAGTCCGCGCCGAGGAAGCCCTCCACATCGGCCTCGCCGACCGCCTCGCGCCTGAAGGACAGGCATTGGAGATGGCGACCGCCCTCGCCCGCGAAATCAGCCAATTCCCCCCACTGGCCATGCGCGCCGACCGAGACGCCGCCTGGGCCGCCTTCGACGATGACGAAGCCGCAATGCTGATGGTAGAAGACGAGGGAGCACAGGCCGCCAAAAAAGTTGAGGCGGCAGCAGGGGCCGCTCGATTTAAGGACGGTGTCGGCAAAGGTGGAGCGTTCAACGGTTGAACCCTTCCCCTTGGGGCATGCCGACCATAGGTCCTTGAAACACTGCCCAGCCCGACCGGACACATGAACCGATGGACGAATTACTCACGACCGTCACCGAAGAAGAATACGCCCACATCATCGTGAAACCGCTCGCCGGAGCGGTGGGTGCTGAGGTCGATGGTGTCGATCTCCGCGACCTTACCGATTCAGCCTTCGACGAAATTTATGCGGCGTGGTTGCGCCATCATGTTGTCGTGCTTCACGACCAACATATCACGCCCGAGCAACAACTCGAATTTGCCCGCCGATTCGGCGACATCCATCACCATCCCTATATGAAGGGGCTTGATGCATATCCGGAAATATTCGAAATCCTGAAAGAGCCGGGTGACGACTACACCATCGGCTCCGCCTGGCATACGGACCAGATGTTCAGCCCGCAACCGGCAAAGGCGACACTCCTTCTCGCAAAAGAGACCCCGAATGCAGGTGGAGATACACTGTTTGCCAATATGCATCTGGCATACGACACACTTTCGGACGCCATGAAGGACATGCTCTCCGACGTAAAAGTCTTGTGTGCCAGTGATCATTTCAAACGCACAGGCGGAAGTAGCGCCTCGCGACAAGACCGCCTGAAGGGGAATAAGGAAATGGCGGCCAAAATGCAGAGCACCGAAAAGCCACAGACCCGCACGGCACACCCACTCGTCCGCTCGCATCCCGAAACCGGGAGGAAGTCGCTCTATCTGGGCGCACACGTGCAGACATTGGATCGCTTTACACAAGCGGAAGCGGCCCCGCTCATAGAATTCCTCGACGCACACTCGACCCGGCCCGAGTTTATCTGTCGCGTCAGTTGGCGGCCCGGCACACTCGTGATTTGGGACAATCGCTCACTGCAGCACTACGCCATCCCCGATCACAATGAACGTCGACGCATGCACCGGATAACCATCGGCGGAGACACACCGTATTAGGCTTCGCCGATTGGAGATTTGCCCCCTTCCCCCTTGCCTCTCCCCTAATCTCTCCTATAAATTTGTCCGGACAACTGGCGCGGCGCTCAATCAACCCGCTGCGTGGAAGGAATACGGAAAATGGACGGAACGAACGCGGTCACCACTGGCCCAGAGAGCTACAACATTATCAGCGTAAAACCCTTCGCAGGCGCCATGGGCGCGGAGATCGAGGGGCTCGATTTAGCCAATCTCAACGATGCGACCTTCGATGAGCTGTATGCCGCCTGGCTGCGCCATCACGTCGTTGTCTTGCGCGACCAGAAGATCACACCGGATCAGCAGATCGCCTTCGCCCATCGCTTCGGTGAGATTCACCACCATCCCTACATGAAGGGGATGGGGGACTATCCGGATATTTTGGAAATCGTGAAGGAACCGGATTCGAGCTACACGTTTGGGTCGTCCTGGCACACCGATCAGATGTTCAATCCGCAACCGGCCAAGGCGACCATGCTGTACGCGCATGAAACACCGAGTGCGGGCGGCGACACAATGTTCGCCAATATGCATCTGGCCTATGACGCGCTCTCGGACGCCATGAAGGATATGCTGTCGGGCGTGCAGACCTGGTGTGTCGGCGACAAGTTTAAATTCGCCGGTGGTTCCGCGCGCCAAGCCCGCTACGAAGGCAACGCTAAGATGAAGGACAAGGTGCGCGATCCCGGTAATCTGCAGACCGAAAGCGCTCATCCGTTGTTTCGTACCCACCCCGAGACCGGGCGCAAATCATTATACCTTGGCAATCACGTGCAGACCCTGCACGGGTTCGAGGAAGCGGAAGCGGAGCCGATCCTGGATTTCCTGCGCGAGCACGCGGTGCGGCCGGAATTTACCTGCCGTGTCAATTGGAAGCCGGGCACAATCACGATCTGGGACAACCGTTCAGTTCAGCATTTCGCGATCCCCGACTACACTGAGCGCCGTCGCATGCACCGCATCACCATCTGCGGCGACACGCCGTTCTAGAGTTTTATTCTCCCCCCTCACCCTAGCCCTCTCCCGCGAGGAGAGAGGGGATTTCACCGAGTGGCAAGTTGTAGTTCCCTCCCCCCTTGTGGGAGAAGGCTAGGGTGGCGGGGAGTTCAAAAGG
>CAXAGK010000284.1:0-5473 GCA_963968305.1 uncultured Rickettsiales bacterium
AGCCATGACTGATCTCCATTATCTGAGCATATCCGAGGCCGGTGCGCTTATCGCCAAAGGCGATCTCTCCCCGGTCGAGTATGTCGAAGCGCTGTTGGCGCGGATCGAGAAGATCGACCCGAAGCTCGATGCATTTTTAGTGGTCGCGGGAGATCAAGCCCGAGCGGATGCCAAAACGGCGGAAGCGGAAATTTCAGGCGGCAACTACCGGGGACCGATGCACGGCATTCCATACGGCCTGAAGGACATCATCGACTATGCGGGCCTGAAGACGACCGCGCATTCGAAGCTGCTACAGGATAACGTCGCCGAGACTGACGCCACGACGACCGCAAAGCTGAAAGCGGCGGGCGGCATCTTCATGGGGAAAATGGCGACACATGAATTCGCCATCGGCGGACCCTCTTTCGATTTGCCGTGGCCACCGGCGCGCAATCCCTGGAATACCGACCGCCACCCAGGCGGCTCCTCCAGCGGGTCGGGCGCGGCCGTGGCGGCAGGATTGCTGCCGGGCGCACTCGGCTCGGACACCGGCGGCTCGGTACGCCATCCAGCATCTATGTGTAATCTTGCGGGTATAAAACCAACTTATGGCAGGGTCAGCCGCGCAGGTGTTGTGCCGCTATCTTTCAGCCTTGATAACGTCGGTCCGTTGACACGCACAGTCGCGGACAACGCGATCATGCTGACAGCAATTTCCGGCCACGACCCGCGCGACCCTGCTAGTGCGCGGGCCGAAGCGGTCGATTTTACCGCCGATCTCGACAAAGGGGTCAAAGGCTTGCGGATCGGATTGGTCCGGCAATTCTACACCAAGGATCTCGACGCACAGCCGGAGATGGCCGCATCGGTCGATGGTGCTGCGGAAATCTTGCGCGATCTGGGCGCCGTCGTCGAAGAAGTGTCGATGGCACCGCTTTCCGAATATGCCGCGGTCAATCGGGTAATCCTGCTCTCCGAAGCCTATGCCATTCATGAAAAATGGCTGCAGGAAAAGCCCGGAGACTACGCCCATTTCACCCGCGAGCGTCTGATGCCGGGCGCTTTCATTCGCGCGACCCATTACGTCCAGGCGATGCGTCACCGCGAGAAGATGAAAAACACCTTCGACGAATTGATGCGGACCTACGATGCGGTCATCACCACATCCAGTATGCAGGTCGCCTGCCATATCAACGACGAGCCGGAACTCGAGCGGACATACTCCCGACAATCCCGCACGCCCTTCAACGTAATCGGCAACCCGGCACTCGTGGTGCCGAGCGGCTTCGACGGCGAAAACATGCCGTTATCGGTGCAATTCGCGGGGCGCGCCTTTGACGAGGCCACGGTCTACCGTGTTGGACACGCCTATGAACAGGCCACAAAGTTTCACGAACAACACCCCCCGGTGGATTGAAAAAGCATAAGGACCCTTGGATATGAAAATCGGCGTTTCCTTCCCAACCACCGAGATTGGCAACGACCCCTTCGTTATGCGTGATTTTGCGCAGGCGGCGGAAGATATGGGCTACGAATACCTGACAGCTATCGATCACGTACTGCAGGCGCGCGATCCAGCGGGGGATGATTTTCGCGCCTATTACACTATTGATAACGCCTTTCACGAGCCGCTAATCCTGTTCAGCTATCTCGCGGCGGTGACCAAGAAGATCGGCTTCGTAACAGCGATCCTGATCCTGCCTCAACGGCCGACGGTTCTGGTCGCGAAACAAGCGGCCCAACTCGACCTGATGTCCGGCGGGCGGTTACGCCTGGGGTGCGGCATCGGTTGGAACGACCTTGAATTCGTGGCCATGGACCAGAACTTCAAGAACCGGGCGCGGCGCGTCTCCGAACAGATCGATGTCATGCAGCAGCTTTGGACCAACGAGACGATCACATACGACGGCGAATTCCATAAGATCGATGATGCGGGCATCAATCCCCTACCAATCCAGCGCCCGATTCCAGTTTGGATCGGGGCCTTTGTCGACGCGGCCATCCGCCGCGCCGGACGGGTCGCTGACGGTTGGCTGGTCAACCCCCGTGTCGCGGCGGGCACGGAAGCCGAACCGCTCTTGGCCGCGTTCCGTGAGGGAGCGGAGGCGGCTGGGCGCAACCCGGACGACCTCGGCATCGACGCGACGGTCCTCGCAGGCGACCGGGGGCCGCAGGCTTGGGCGGCGGATGCGGAGACATGGAAAGGCATGGGTGCCACGCACTTAACCTTCCGCACAATGGCGGCAGGTGTCGGATCGGTGGACGCACACATTGAGTCCATTCGTAAATTCAAAGAAGCATACGGGTCATAGAGATGTCTGAATTACTAATTGAATTCAATACGTTCACAATCCTCGGCCGCTGTGCGCGTACGGGTGCACTCGGCGTGATCACAGCAACGGGCGAGATGGCAGTCGGCTCGCGCGTTCCCTTCGTCGAGGACGACGTCGGTGCTGTCGCCACCCAGGCGCTGACCGACCCGAGATTGGGTAAAAAAGGGCTCGAGCTATTGCGCGCCGGAAAATCGGCGACGGAAGTCATCGAAGCCCTCGCCGCTGTCGACCCGCATATTGAAGCCCGCCAATTGGGTGTGATCGACACCCAAGGCAACGCGGCGGCACGTACCGGCAGCGGCAACAGTGATTGGAAGGGCCACATTGCGACGGACGGGTTCGTGTCCATGGGTAACCGCCTTATCAGCGAGGGGGTGGTCGACGCCATGGCCGCCTGTTTCCGAGAGACAGAGGCTGAGCCATTGTGGGAGCGTCTTATGCTCTCCATTGAAGCCGGGCGAGACGCAGGTGGCCAACATGGCGGCCAGCGCTCGGCGGCAATGTACGTGTGCGATAATCTCGACTACGCGTTGGTCGACCTCCGAGCCGACGATTACAACGAGCCGGTGGATGAACTCCGTCGCCTCTATGATCTGTACGTGCCGCGCATCCCGTATTATCGCAGACGCGCCGCCGATCCGACCATCGGACCTTTTAGCGCCTGGAAAGATTCAGCCGGGCTGTAAGTGAGAGGGTCCGCGCAACTAATTTGGAGATGGAGTTCTAAAAGTGGCCGATATCGTTTCATATTCCCTAGCTGACGACATTGCGACGCTGACCATGGATGACGGGAAAGCCAACGCAATGGCTCCCGCCATGAGTGCCGCCCTTAACGCGGGCCTCGACCGCGCCTCCGGAGAAGCAAAGGCCGTGGTTATACGCGGCCGGGAAGGCGTGATGTGCGGCGGCTTCGATCTCAAGATAATCCGAGGGGACGACGATGCCGCAAAAGCCGGAATGCGTGAGGCCGGCATGGCGCTGCTGAAGCGACTTTACCTCTCTCCCCAACCGATCATTTTTGCCGTCACGGGGCATTCGGTTGCGATGGGTGCGCTGTTGCTCTTAGCAGGTGACTTTCGGGTCGGTCGCTCCGGAGATTTCCGCATTGGCCTGAACGAGACCGGTATCGGTCTCTCCTTACCCATAACCGGCCTGGAACTGGCGCGTGATCGCTTAGCCCCGATGGTCTTTCAACGGGCTACAATCAACGCCGAACTGTTCTCACCCGACACCGCAGTGTCGGCAGGCTATCTCGATCAGGTGGCCGACACCGCGGGTTTCGACGCGGCGGTGAGCGAGGTCGCGCAAACCCTAGCCGCGCTTGACGCCACGGCCTTTGCCGAGACCAAGCGGCGCGTCCGCCAGCCCACCCTCGAGCGTATCGACGCGTTGGAAGGCTAAGTTCCGAAAATGAGCTACCGTATTGTTCCAAGGACGCCTGCCGGGGAGCGTCTAATCGCCGCCGCCAGTGGGTTGAGAGATGTTTTTCAGGAGCGCTCGGAAGGGGCGGATCGCGCGAATGAAATTTGCGCTGATAACTACACCGACATGCAGGCCGCCGGCATCACGGCAGCATTTGTGCCGGAAGAACTTGGCGGCATGGGCTTGCGCTCGACGCATGACTGGATTTTAGCGATTGCGACCTTGGCCAAAGGTGATGGCTCGGCCGCTATCGCGATCAGCATGCATCTATCGGCGACACGCGGATTGGCAGCCCTCTATCGCACCAGCGAGCCGGGCTCCGCTCCGCACAACCGAGCAAAAGCCGTTCTCGAAGCGGTCGCGGCGCGCAAGATGCTGATTTGCTCCACAACCACTGAGCGGGGCACCGATAATTTACATCCGCTAACCGAGGCGACCGCGACGGAAGATGGCTGGCGGCTCAACGGCACAAAGTACTTCGTCACCATGTCTTCCTTGGCGACCCACGTTGCGACCAATGTGCGAATGCGCGACGCGGACGGCGATCATATCGCTAATGTTCTCATGGCGATGAATACCGAAGGGGTCCACCAGCAAGGCGATTGGGATGCCTTGGGCATGCGTGCTTCCGGCAGCCAATCAGTCAAGTTCGAGAACTGTCTGGTGCCACACGATGCGTTGCGCAAGATCGGCCCCTGGGGACAATGGAGCACGCCGGTTTTGGTCAATCGGACCTTAGCGAATGTTCCGCTCGTTGGCGCTTTCCTCGGCATGGCGGAGACGGCATTCGAATTTGCGGTCGACGGGCAAGCAAAAGACCCTAATGCCAAGAACCGTTCTGGGGTGCATCACGCGTTGGCGGAGATGGAAATATTATTGGCGACATCGCAAAGCATCTTGGCCCGTCTTGGCGTGCAGCTCGATGATTTCATGGCCGAGACCGAGGGCGGAACGAAGGCGACCTACGCGCAGGGCCATGAATTGATGAAGGATTATCAGAGCGCTAAATGGGTCGTGAACCGGCACGCCATCGACATCGTCAGCCAAGCAATGGATCTAAGCGGCGGCGGCGGGTTCATGGCCCGCAACCCGCTCTCGCAATTGTATCGGGACGTGCGGGCGGGACCGTTCATGCAGCCCTATTCTCCCATCGATGCTCGGGAATACATGGGCAGAGTGCTCCTCGGCGATCTCCCTGACACGTAACTTTAGCCTGGCAGCGTAAAGGCTTTCGCTGCCTCTTCGTAATCTTCATAGCCGAGCGTCTCCCGCAATTCGTCGGGAGAAAGGGCGCTTTCGGCTTCCGCCTTGCCGTCCTGCAACGCGGCCAATCCTGCCTTAATGCCGGCGGCAGCCGGGGATAGCATTCCCGTCGGATGCGTCCCGATCTTCAAGCCTAATTCAGCAGCCCGTGCTTGCGTCGGGGTCTCCCGCTTCGCGCCGGGTGACAGTACAGCAAAGGATGGGCGGCCGGCGGCGGCCTCGACGGCGCGGCGGACCTCATCCTCATCCGCGGGCGAGTCGAGGAACAGGATATCCGCACCCTCTTCCACATACATCTCAATCCGGGCGACGGCTTCGTCTATGCCCAGCGTCGGACGGCAATCTGTGCGAGCCATCACCAGGATACCCGATTCTTTCGCGGCTTCGACGGCGGCACGCAGCTTCATGCGCATTTCCTCGCGCGGCAGAGTCGGCTTGCCGGCGGATGTCAGCGCGCGCGGGGTAATCTTATC
>CAXAGK010000285.1:0-5444 GCA_963968305.1 uncultured Rickettsiales bacterium
TCGCGGTCATACCGTTTTTCTTCTCTTCACTGTCGGCAAGCAGTCAGGCAAGACGATGGGCACCTGCGCGAGCGTGCCAGCCCCTCAAGATTCAGGTTAGAGAGTGCTCATTTGTTCGGCAAGAGGCGGCCCGGGGTTTCTTCACATCGTCGCTGTGACACAGCCCGGCCAGGCCTCGTCATTCGACAAGCTCAGGATGACGTGCGTGTGGAGTGTAATATCACAGCAAACGCGTCATCCTGAGCTTGTCGAAGGATGTGTTGGTCGGAATGATGGATTGCCTCAACTCATATGAGCGATCATCTTCGCCGTGACCGGGTCGTCTGCCCGGTCCATTGTGTCGACGATGGTGAAATGGTTGAGCCCCGGTAATTCGGTATACTCAACGCTCGATAGTTTGCCCGTCCAATCGGCGGCGAAATCTTTCGATTGCCGGACGAATTCGTCCAGCTCACTGAGCCCTACGATGACACTGAGCGGCACGTCGACGATGGGTGTCATGAACATCGGACTCAAACTCCGCGCGGACGCAGCATCGAGACGGATATCCGCGTTCGTCGATAGGTGCGGGATCGGATCGAGATCGTAGACGCCGCTGATCGCGGTGACGCTTTTGATCGGATCGGCGGGTAAATCCGACCCGAAGGCTTTCCAATCCGTTGCCATCATCATGACCGCGAGATGTGCACCGGCAGAATGGCCGGAAAGATGCAGCTTGTCGGGGTCGCCGCCTAATTCCGCCGCATTGCGATAGAGCCAGGCGGTCGCTTCTCGGGTCTGTTGGACGATGGCCTCGACGCTGACCGTTGGGCACAGTCCGTAATTTACCGAAGCGACGATGGCGCCCGCGTCAACCAGGGGCTCACAGACGTAGCTGAAATCCGCTTTGTCCAAGGCCCGCCAATAGCCGCCATGGATAAAGGCGTGCACAGCGCCGCTCGGATTCTCCGGGATGAAAATATCGAGCGCTTCGAGATCACTCGGGCCGTAGGAGACATCCAGGCGGGAATTGGCGCGGACGCGATAGTCGCGGCTGCGCTGGTCCCAGCTGGAGAACATACCTTCGCAGTCAGGCACATGGCCGCGATTGTCATAGGCTTTTTCCAGTTCTGCCTGGTTAAAACCTTGATAGAGAATGTCGCTCATCATCGCCCCGCTGCGTAGCCCTGCATACCGCGGGCATTAGAACCTGCTTTCAAAATCTCACCATCTTTACCGACAGCGCATAGCCGGCCTTCGGACCACAGCTCGCCAACCTCGACCTTGTGGCCGCGCTTGCGCAACCCGTCCACCGTTTCTTCCGGCGTGCGGCCTTCGACAACCAGGCGTCCCGGTTGCGCGCCGCGTGGATAGAAAGAGCTGACGAAATGCTCGGAATGGAAGGATGGCGTGTCGATGGCTTCCTGCAGGTTCCGGCCATAGACCGCGTGGCGAAGGAAGAAGATACTTTGCCATTGATCTTGTTGATCGCCGCCGGGCGTGCCGAAGGCTACGGCGGGCTTGCCGTCGCGGAGCGCCATGGTCGGTGATAAGGTGGTGCGCGGACGCTTGCCGGGCTCCAGGCTCATCGGCTGACCTTCGTCGAGCCAGAACATTTGCGCGCGCGAGTTCAGCTGAAAGCCCAACGCCGGAATGGTCGGCGACGATTGCAGCCAACCGCCGGACGGCATGCAGGCGACCATGTTGCCTTCCTTGTCGACGACGTCGATGTGGCACGTGTCGCCCTTTACCTGACCGAGTGCGCCCACCGTGGGTTCGCCCGCGCCGGCGGCACCCTTGCCCCCTCGCGGGACGCCGATGCCGGCCGCGCGGTTGGTGGCGGCTTGGTAGTCGACTTCGCAGCCGAAACCGTCGATCCGACCATGGCGCAATTCCATCGAAGCGTCGTTGCCGATCAATTTGCGGCGCTCATCGTTATAGGCGTCGGAGAGGAGCTGTTCGAGTGGGACGTCGACGAAATCCGGATCGCCGTAGAAGGCGTCGCGGTCGGCGAAAGCCAGCTTGATTGCCTCCGTGACCGTGTGGACGAATTCCGTACCAGTCGGGTCCATCGAGGCGAGGTCGAACCCCTTCAACAACGCCAATGCTTGCAAGTGGGCCGGGCCTTGCGACCACACACCCGGCTTCACAACTGTGTAGCCGTTGAAATCATATGTGGCGGGTGTGTCGTAACTGGCGCGCCAGCGGGCCATATCCTCGCCGGTCAGCACCGCTTTGTGACGCTCTCCGGAGACATCCATGACTTCGGTTTCCCGGCAGAATTTGTCGATCTCCTCGGCAACGAACCCTTGATGCCAGGCGATCCGGGCCGCGTCGATTTGCGCCACGCGGTCTCCGCCCGCCGCTTTGGCTTCGTCGAGCAAGCGCCGCCAAGTGCGTGCGAGTGGTTTGTTGGCGTAAATGCTGCCGGGCTTCGGCGGGGCACCATTGACCAGCCATTGCTCGGCGGATGTCGGCCATTCGTCGCGGAACAATTCAGCGACGGTCGCGACAGTATCTGTCCAGCGGGGTACGACCGGCACACCGCTTTCGGCATAGCCGATGGCAATCTCGAACACGTCCTCGATTTTCTTGGTGCCGTGGTCGCGCAACATGATCATCCATGCGTCGAAGGCACCAGGAATGACCGTGGCCAGCATTCCGGTGCCGGGGATCAGGTTCAATCCCTCGCTCTTATAATGATCGATGGTCGCACCCGCGGGTGCCCCGCCCTGGCCGCAGACAATCTGCGTCTGTCCGGTTTTGGCGCTATGGATGATCGCGGGCATGTCGCCGCCTGGGCCGTTCAGGTGCGGCTCACAGACCTGCAGCATCATGCCGCCGGCAACCGCTGCATCGAATGCGTTGCCGCCTTGCTCCAGCATCGCCATGGCGGCGGCAGAAGTTAGCCAGTGGGTGGAGGACACCATGCCGAAGGTGCCGAGAAGCTCGGGTCGGGTCGTAAACATGTGCAACTGCTCCCTGGAACGAATTACGAGGGATATTAGCGCGCTAGGCGTCACCGCTCCAGTCGCGTACCGGCGGCACCGGCACGCCGACATTCTCGCGCAAGGTGGTCCCCGCATAATCCTTGTGATATAGGCCGCGGCGCTGCAATTCGGGGACGACGTGATTGACGATATCCTCGTAGGAACCCGGGACATAGCTCGCCGCGAAGACGAAACCGTCGCAAGCACGCTCGACGAACCATTCCTCGAGTTTGTCAGCCACTTCCTTGGGGCCGCCAACGATCGGGTCACGCGGCCGCCCACGTTGGCTGTGCGTGATGAAGTCGCGCACGGTCGGGTTCGGCGAGCCACTCAACTGGACGACCCGATCGCGGATTGTCTGGAGCCCCTGGATGCCCGCTAACTCATCATCGGTGAAGGCTTCGTCCATTTCTTTTGTCGCGAAGTCGAAGTTAAGTACTTCGGACAACAGCGACAAGGCGTCGCCTTCAGTCGGTAATTTATCGATCAGCGCATATTTGTCCTCTGCTTCCGACTTTGTTGCCGCCGCGACCGTGTAAATCGCTGGAGTGATTTTAACATGCTCCGGATCGCGCCCACCCTTGGCGACGTCGGCCTTAAAGGCGGCGTATTCTTTTTTGCCGATTTCGATATTTGGATAGTTGAGAAATATCAGATCACCCCAACGGGCGCCGAACCGCTTACCACGCCCGCTTTGACCTGCTTGGATGATCATCGGATGCCCTTGCGGCGAGCGCGGTACGGTGAAAGGTCCGCGCGATTTGAAAAACTCACCGTTGTGATCCAGGCGATGAACTTTTTTCGGGTGTGCAAAACGACCGGTCGACTTGTCTTGGAGGATCGCGTCGTCCTCCCAGGCATCCCAATGGCCATGCACGACGTCCATGAATTCGTCCGCCCGGTCATAGCGGAGATCGTGAGCGACCACCTCGTCACGGCCCATGTTCTGTGCTTCGCCGTCATTCAACGAGGTGACGACGTTCCAGGCAGCTCGCCCATTGGTCATTAGATCTAGTGTGGAGAAGACCCGCGCGACATGGAACGGCTCGTAGTAACTGGTCGAATAGGTGGCGCCGAGACCTAGGCGGCTGGTCGCCATGCCCATCACGGTCAGCACCGTGACCGGATCCATCTTCACACAGCGGATGCCGTGCTCGACCGTATGCTCGTGGTTTCGTCCATACATATCGGGCATGGAGAGGCGGTCGTCGAAGAAGCCGAGATGAAATTTACCTTCCTCCAGCACGCGCCCGAGATGGCGATAATAGTCTGGAGACCAGGTGTCGCCTCGGGAGTCGGGATGGCGCCAGGAACTAGCTAGATTTGTGCAGTTTTGGGCTTGAAGGAAAGCGACAAATGTCATCTGGCGCATGCTGGTCTCCCATTTAAATTCAGACGGTAACAAAAAAATTGAAGCGACCCACAGGACCGGCAAGGGAGTGTCCTGTAACATAGCGTCGCACCATCTGATTTACTGACCGCGCTTGACGCATACTATCGTTCACACCACCTCAAAGTGACACAGTCTTGGGAAACTAAAATGACCATACCTTTCGTGCGGGAAGTCGAATTTGAATACGGCGTTGTCGATCAAGTAAGTCCGATGATCCGCCGCGTGATTTGCAACAATCCGGGTGGGTTCACGTTTCATGGCACGGGCACCTATATTATCGGCCGCGGCGAAGTGGCTGTGGTCGATCCGGGCCCGCTCGACGACGCGCATATTGCGGCCTTGGAAAAGGCGGTCGAGGGCGAGACGGTCAGCCATATTTTGATTACGCATACGCACCGGGATCATTCACCGGCAGCGGCGCCATTCAAAAAATCCACCGGCGCGCCGACTTACGGCTATGGTCCGCATGGCGGCGACAGGGGCGGTCCGGTTGTGGAGGAAGGCGGCGACTACGAATTCGTGCCCGACCATGTCATTCAAGACGGCGATATGATCGAAGGGAACGGTTGGACCGTCGAGGCTATCCACACGCCGGGTCATACGTCGAACCATATTTGTTTTGCGCTACGCGAGGAGAACGCGATCTTCAGCGGTGATCACGTCATGGGATGGTCGACATCAGTGATCTCCCCGCCGGACGGCAACATGGCGGATTATATGTCGTCGCTGCGAAAGATGCTGACCCGCAACGAGGAAATTTACTGGCCGACCCATGGTCCTGCCATCACCGAGCCGAAACCCCATGTGGAGGCCTTCATGGCCCATCGTGCCGGACGAGAGGACGCAATCCTCGAGTGTATCCGCGATGGACGGACGACGATCCCTGCCATGGTGGAAGTTATGTATGCGGAGGTTGATCCGCGTTTGCATCGCGCCGCTGGGCGCTCGGTCTTTGCGCATCTCCTGCATATGGTGGAGACCGGCCGAGTGCTCACACAAGGAACACCGTCGCCGGACGGCGAGTTCGCCCTGCCGTAAGATTGAAGATTGTTGGAGCTAATCGGCGTCCGTTTCCTGCGCTT
>CAXAGK010000286.1:0-5440 GCA_963968305.1 uncultured Rickettsiales bacterium
CAAAAGGCCCTTTGCGCTATCTCTAACTAGGGATTCTTATATTATATGGCGCGCAACGTTACGCGGAAACCAAATCCCACTGATTTTCACGTTGGTCAGCGTACTCGATCGTGTCGGCGTGAACATTGGTCTCAACCAAACGGTATTGGGAAACGAAATTGGCGTGAGTTTCAAGCAAGTCCAAAAGTACGAAAGTGGTGCCAATCGAATTGGCCCAGGCCGACTTTATGAAATTTCCATGGCTTTAGATACAGCGGTCGGAAAATTTTCCCACGAAGCGCCTCTTACCGTCCAGACTTCGGTAAACTCCGATGCTGTCAAATCCATCACATCGATTGGCATAGACCAGGAATGCGAGAAGCTAATCGAGGCATATTCTTCGATTCCCAACAGACAACTCCGATAAAAAAATTTGAACCTCCTGCGGACACTTTCCGAGAACGAGTAAGCGGCGATGTGCCGTAAAGCATTAGACAGCCCCGCCCGCCGCACCCTATAAGGCGTTTCGGATACAACAAATTGATGGGCCGGCGCGGCAATCGCCCGCCAGATCACGGCATGTCGACGATACCCTTTATTAAGATGCATGGCGCGGGCAACGATTTCGTTGTCCTGGATCTGCGTGCGCAAGCGGCATTGCCGTCGATTGCAACTATGTCGGCGATAGCTGATCGGCATAAAGGTATCGGGTGCGACCAGATCGTGCTGATCGAAGCGCCACTGAATGGCGCGGATATTCGGTTCCGCTTTCACAACGCAGACGGCTCTGAGGCCGGCGCTTGCGGGAATGGGACACGCTGCGCCGCCGCCAAAATCATGGCTGAGGAGGGCCGGCAAAATCTGACGATTGAAACGCTGGCGACCGTCCTGAATGCCGAAATGGATTCGAACGGACAGGTCACCGTCGATATGGGGCGGGCACAAACCCACAGGTCGGCAGTACCGCTTGCAAGCGATACGGACACCTTACGTCTACCACTACAGCTCGACGGAATTTCCGATCCTGTCGCGGTGGGCATGGGAAACCCGCATTGCGTCTTTTTCGTGGACGATGCCGAGGCGGTCGACGTCGAGCGGATCGGCCCCCTGGTCGAGACGCACGAACTGTTCCCGGAGAAGACCAATGTCGAGTTTGTCTCCCGCATGGACGACGGTCGATTGCGTATGCGGGTCTGGGAGCGCGGCGTCGGCACTACACTTGCCTGCGGGAGCGGAGTTTGTGCGGTCGTGGTCGCGGCCGCTCAGCGCGGCATTATTGACGCGCGGACGGCAGAAATCGTCGCCGACGGTGGTATTTTGACGGCAACTTGGCGCGCGGACGGCCACGTTTTGTTAAGTGGCCCGGTGGCGACGAGTTTTTCCGGCCTCTATAACAGCGAATGAAACCCGTGAAACATTCACCGGAGATCATCACCTTCGGATGCCGGCTGAACGCGTATGAATCAGAAGTTATCCGCGAACAAGCGACGGCGGCGGGCGCCGAGGATATCGTCGTCGTCAATACCTGTGCCGTGACCAAGGAAGCGGAACGCCAAGCGCGCCAAGCCATCCGACGCATCCGGCGGCGGCGACCGGAGGCACAAATCGTGGTTACCGGCTGCGCCGCGCAGATCGATCCGACAGCTTATGCCGCCATGCCGGAAGTCGACCGCGTGATCGGCAATGCGGAAAAACTCGATGCCGCCAGTTATCGCTCGGACGTGCCAGTCTTGGTAAATGACATCATGTCAGTGCGCGAAACCGCCAGCCATCTTATCCGCGGCTTCGAGGACAGAGCGCGTGCCTTCGTGCAGGTACAACAAGGGTGTAACCATCGCTGTACTTTCTGCATCATCCCCTACGGGCGCGGCAACAGCCGTTCCGTGCCGATCGGCGAAATCACTCGGCAAGTAGGCGCCTTGATCGACAATGGGTATCGCGAAATTGTTCTCAGCGGCGTCGACATCTCCTCCTATGGCGTCGATCTGCCGGGACAGCCCAGTCTCGGGCAGATGACGCGGCGTCTGCTCGCCAATGTACCGCATTTACAACGGCTGCGAATTTCGTCGATCGACTGTATCGAGATTGATGACGATCTGAAACGTCTACTCGCCGACGAAGAACGGTTGATGCCGCATCTGCATCTCTCGTTACAAGCGGGTGACGATATGATATTGAAACGCATGAAGCGCCGACACTCGCGCGCGCAGGCTGTGGAGCTTTGTGAAGAGCTGCGGAATTTGCGCCCGGATGTCGTTTTCGGTGCGGACGTGATCGCAGGCTTTCCCACCGAGACCGAGGCCATGTTTCAAAACACCTTGGATTTGATTTCGGATTGTGGCCTGACCTGGCTGCACGTTTTTCCCTATTCGGAACGTCCGGGCACACCTGCGTCACGCATGCCGCCGGTCGAAATAGCGGAACGGAAATCAAGAGCAGTACGGCTGCGTGCCGCAGGCGACACGGCCGCGCGGCAATATCTCGACAGCCGGATCGGGATTACGGAAGAGATATTGCTGGAGACGCAGACAAAGGGTCACACCACCGCTTTCGCGCCCATCGAAATCGGGTCGCCGGGCACGCCGGGAGATATCGTGAGGGCTCAGGTCGATCGCGTCGATGCGAACGGGCGATTGCAGGCAACCCTCATCGCCAGGCGAGCCGCATGAGCGGCGGCGGGTGGTTCAGCCGCTTAAAGGCGGGGCTTTCGAAATCATCGTCGCGTCTGATCGACGGTATCGCCGGTGTCTTCACACGGCGGCGCCTCGACGCAACTGCTATCGAGGAGCTTGAAGACGTCCTTATTACAGCGGATATAGGCCCGGCGACCGCCGCACGTCTTGCGGGAGGCTTGGCCAAACGCCGCATCGAGCGTGATATCGATGCCGACGAAGTCCGAGGAATGCTGGCGGAGGATATCGCGGATATCTTGGCACCGGTCGCCGTTGAATTGGAAATCAAACCGGAAAATCGTCCCCACATCGTGCTCGTCGTCGGCGTCAACGGCACCGGTAAAACCACGACCATCGGCAAGTTGGCACAGCAATTGGTCTTAGATGGAAAAAACGTGATGCTGGCCGCGGGCGACACGTTTCGCGCCGCGGCGATCGAGCAATTGGGTGTTTGGGGCGAGCGTACGGGATGCCCAGTCGTCGCACGAGAAACCGGCAGCGATGCCTCAGGTCTCATCTACGATGCGGTCGAACGCGCCCGGTCGGCCAATGCCGATGTGCTTTTGGTCGATACAGCGGGCCGTCTGCACAACAAAAGGAATTTGATGGCGGAGTTGGAGAAAATACAGCGTGTCATCCAAAAACTAGATCCGAATGCACCGCATGACGTGGTGCTGGTACTCGACGCCACCACGGGACAGACCGCCAGCGCGCAAGTCGAAACACTCAAGGCAATGGTTCCTGTTACCGGTCCGGTGGTCAGGAATCTGGACGGTACGGCCAAAGGCGGCGTCTTGGTGGCGTTGGCGGACCGTTTCGGGCTTCCGGTTCGCGCAATCGGCGTCGGCGAAGGTATCGACGACCTGCAATCGTTCTCAGCCCGTGACTTTGCCCGAAACCTGATGGGCCTCGATACGGAAGGTCCGGTGGCTTAGTAACCTCCAAACCTCACCGTTGAAATGCGTTAAGCGGCTTTCACCGGCCCCCCGAAAATTTCTTCTTGGCGGCTTCGAGGCTCTCCAACATTTCCTTGCCGAGTGGTCCCCCGTCGCCTTTCATACTGCCCTTAATCACGGCGGTTATGCCGTCGATATGGGCTTTGACGAATTCAAGTAGGTTTTCAGTCACGCGAGCACTGGCGCCGGTGCAATTGTACAAAGATTTACCGAATTCCGTGATCAGTGGGTAGCCGAAGACGCCGCCCTGGCCGCGCAATTCGTGGGCCAGAAGGTTGATCTTCTCCATCGCGATTTTCATTTGTTCCTCGGCCTGGCCGAAACTAGCCTGCGCCTCTTCATGCGCATTCACCAAATCGGTGATGGAATCTTTTACCCAATCCGTATAATCGTCGGCCATTTCGGCAATCTGGCTCTTAGCAGCTTCCAGAATATCCGTGTCGGCCAATCCTCCGTCCGCACTAAATTCGAAATCACCGCCGTTTAATTTTTCTTTTAAGCGGTTGGGCAAGCGAAACAGCCAGACCGGCGGTTTATCCTTGCGGAATTTGCCGGGATCTTTGCCGAAATAAACGATCTCGCAATCAGCTTCTGTGAGCTTTCGGCGCTCTTCCTCGACGTAGCCCTTGCTGCGTCGGCGGTCGGGCCCGAAATACGTGGGCGTGTAGACAAACTGCCTCGGGCTCTCGATGAGTTTCTGAATGCGCTTAAAGACGATATCAGGTGAGAAAGGTTTCGCCACAAATTCATTCACACCGGCATCCCGTGCCGTCGTCAAACATCTGTGATCAACCATGCCGCTGATCATCACGACCGGCACGAAACGATCCGGCGATTGTTCGGACCGGCGAACCCAACGCAATAGCATATTGCCGTCAATGCCCGGCATCACCACATCGGAGATGATGCAATCAATACCGCCGGCTCCGGCCGCTTTCAGCGTACCCGACCGCAGCTGGATGATCTCGACGGCTTCCTTGCCATCGCTGGCAAAATAATAGTTTCGGACACCCAGTGAATCCATGACAATGCGCAACACGCCTTGCATGAATTCGTTGTCCTCTACCAGAAGGCAGGACATTCGGCTGAAATCATAACCCATAGTCGCACACGATCTTAAAGACTATATACTTTAATCCGCTTTATTTTCACCAACCTGACATGATCCTCGCCTGACAGATATATTCCTGTAGTACTGTTCAGCTAGACGAGAATATTTAAATAAAATCCAGGCGGGACATCCATACGCGGTCCATCCGTATCCGCCGCCAGCAATTGCGTCAAACGTTCGATTGCCGCTTCAATATCGTGCGGATCCACAAAAAACCGGCGCACAGGCGGCGGGCGCATTGCAGCGGCGCTTCGCGGCCCCTGTTCGCGAGGACGCGCTGGACCGACGGTGCTGGGACCGACACCGGCGGGTGGAATACGTGGACCGTCCGAAGGCATGCCGGATAATAGTCTTCAAATTGGCGCGGCGGCAACCTTCGACTTTATGGGACCACAGCGGCAAACGTTTGCGCGGACCTGTTTTCATAGCCAAGCGCGGCATACAATCCCTAACGCCATGGAACCCACCGTCACTTTGATTTTTCTCTTATCCGCTCTGATGCACGCGAGCGGGAACGCCGTGGTCAAAGGGGCCAAAGATGGCCTCGGTGGGGCTGTCTACCCAATACCGTTGTTGTTCCTTCCCATCTGGCGAAGCATGGATTTACTTGGCCTTAAGCGCGATCATTCCTTGCGGTTATTTTGCGGCACTGGCAATCGCTTATAGTATCGGCGACCTGGGCTTCATCTATCCTATCGGACGCGGCACTGGGCCTGTTTTGG
>CAXAGK010000287.1:0-5438 GCA_963968305.1 uncultured Rickettsiales bacterium
TGGATGATGGACTTCGGTTTGCTATACGTGAAGGCGGTCGCACCGTTGGTGCTGGTGTCGTCGCTTCTATTAAGGCTTAAGGCTGATCGTTATTTAAGACGGTTTGGTCGAGAAAGGTAAACGGAGATGGACAACCAAAGTATTCGCATTCGCCTCAAGGCGTTTGACCATCGCGTGCTCGATACGTCGACGCACGAGATCGTCAATACCGCTAAAAGGACGGGCGCGCAGGTGCGTGGCCCTATCCCGCTACCTACTAAGATTGAAAAATTTACCGTTTTGCGGTCGCCACACGTTAACAAGAAGTCACGCGAACAGTTCGAAATCAGAACTCATAAGCGTCTTCTGGATATCGTCGACCCCACACCACAGACGGTTGATGCATTGATGAAACTGGATCTCGCCGCCGGCGTAGATGTCGAGATTAAGCTTTAGGACTGGTTTGATGCGTACGGGTTTAATTGGACAGAAATTGGGTATGACTCGCGTCTTCACGGCGGACGGTCAGCATGTTCCTGTGACGGTGCTCAAAGTGGATAATCTGCAGGTTGTTGATGTCCGCACAAAAGAGGCCAATGGATATAACGCCGTCCAGCTCGGCTGGGGCACGGCCAAGCCTAAGAATGTTTCAAAATCTATGCGCGGCCATTTTGCCAAGGCGAAGGTGGAGCCGAAGCGCAAGGTTGCGGAGTTCCGTGTTAGCGATGATGCGATGCTGACGGTTGGGGTGGAGATTTCGGCTGATCACTTTGTCGCCGGACAACGCGTCGATGTCATTGGTACAAGTATTGGTAAGGGTTTTGCGGGCGCTATGAAACGTCATAACTTTGCCGGTCTTGAGGCCTCGCATGGTATCTCGGTCAGTCACAGAAGCCATGGTTCGACGGGTAACAGTCAGGATCCAGGTAGGGTTTGGAAGGGCAAAAAGATGGCGGGCCATATGGGCGATGTCCGGACGACCACTCAAAACCTTGAAGTTGTTTCTACTGATGCTGATCGCGGCCTGGTCTTGATAAAAGGTGCGGTCCCCGGCTCAGAAGGCGGTTACGTTTATATTTCTGATGCTAAAAAATTGGCACAGCCCGATGATCTGCCGTTCCCTGCAGCTATTGTTGGAGGTGCCGAAGAAGAAACACCTTCAGTTGAAGCGGCCGTAAATGAAGAAGCTCCCGTAGAAGCGTCCGCTGACGCTGAAGAAGAGAAGAAGGATTGAGCACGATGAAGTGCGACATCGTCACGCTTGAAAACAAAAAGTCCGGATCAGTCGATCTCGACGAATCAGTATTCGGAGTAGCTGTCCGGCAGGATATTCTGTCGCGTATGGTCAATTACCAGCTTGCCAAAAGGCGCGGCGGTAATCACAAGACCAAGACCATCGGAGAAATCCGCGGTACGACGGCTAAACCCTGGAACCAGAAGGGTACGGGCCGCGCGCGTGCTGGTAGTCTTCGGGCAACGCAAATGCGTGGTGGTCAAACAGTCTTTGGTCCTGTTGTCCGGTCACATGCATTTAGTTTGAACAAAAAGGTCCGCCGACTGGCGCTTAAGACCGCGCTATCGAGCAAGCAGGCTGCTGGCAAATTGATCGTTCTCGATGATGCAAAGATCGGTGACGCCAAGACCAAATCCTTGTCAGTCCAACTGTCCGCGCTTGGGTTGAAATCTGCGTTGATTGTCTCGGGTCCTGAAGTCGATTCAAATTTCGCGAAAGCTGCGGCAAACATTCCGATGATTGATGTTCTGCCGCAGCAAGGCGCGAACGTCTATGACATTCTGCGCCGCGATACGTTGGTTCTAACCAAGGATGCGGTTACTCATTTGGTGGAGCGGTTGAAATGAGCGCGCGTCGCGAAAAGCCGGTCTCGGTTTCTATGACCGAGGCCTATGACATTATTTTATCTCCGATGGTCACCGAAAAATCGACTATGGGGTCTGAGCACAATCAAATCACGTTCCGTGTGCCGTTGACGGCGAACAAGCTTGAGATCAAAGCGGCTGTGGAGCAGTTGTTTAAGGTCAAGGTAAATGCCGTTAATACGTTGAGGCAAAAAGGCAAGCTCAAGCGTTTCCGGGGTAAGCTCGGAAAACGTCCAGATTACAAGAAAGCCATCGTATCCCTCGCCGAAGGCGAAATGATCGATGTCACGACGGGAATCTAAATCATGGCGTTGAAGAATTTTAAACCGACGACCCCGTCGCAGCGTGCCCTGGTTCTGGTTGACAAGTCAGAACTTTGGAAAGGTAAGCCGGTCAAAAATCTGACCGAGGGAATGCACAGCAAGGGCGGTCGTAACAATCTCGGTCGCATTACGATGCGTCGCCGGGGTGGTGGACACAAACGGCGCTATCGTAAGGTTGACTTTAAGCGCCGTAAAGCCGATGTCGCGGCGACGGTTGAGCGTCTTGAGTATGATCCTAATCGGTCCGCTTTTATTGCTTTGATCAAATATAGCGACGGTGAAATCGCCTATATTCTCGCACCACAACGGGTCACGGCTGGGGATCAAGTTATCTCTGGTGAGCGGGTGGATATTAAGCCTGGCAACGCGATGCCGATGGAAAATATTCCGGTCGGGACAATCATTCACAACATAGAAATGAAGCCGGGCGGCGGCGGTCAAATCGCACGCGCGGCCGGTACATACGTCCAGCTAATCGGTAAAGACGCCGGCTTTGCACAGCTTCGGCTCGGCTCGGGTGAGCTTCGTATGGTTCCTGCGCGTTGTATGGCGACCATCGGTTCGGTTTCTAATGCCGATAATAAAAACACTAATATGGGTAAGGCTGGCCGTAATCGTTGGCTCGGTAAACGCCCCTCTGTCCGTGGTGTTGCCATGAATCCGGTTGATCATCCGCATGGCGGCGGTGAGGGCCGCAGTTCCGGTGGTCGGCATCCAGTCACCCCTTGGGGTGTTCCAACAAAAGGCAAGCGCACGCGGGGCAAGAAGCCCAGCGATAAGTATATCATGCGCCGCCGGCATAAGCGTTAGAGGAGAGGGCTCGTGGCTCGTTCAGTTTGGAAAGGACCGTTTGTTGATGGCTATTTGCTTAAGAAAGCAGAGGCAGCACGCGGTTCCGGACGTAAGGAAATCATCCGCATTTGGTCACGTCGTTCGACCATTTTGCCGCAATTCGTTGGCCTTACCTTCGGTGTTTATAATGGCCAGAAATTTGTGCCCGTTCTTGTGAATGAAAACATGGTCGGCCACAAGTTTGGCGAGTTTTCGCCGACCCGTACCTATCGTGGGCATGGCGCTGATAAGAAAGTGCGGAGGGGTTAATGGGAAAGAAGTCTGTTCCACGCCGCTTCAGCGATAACGAAGCCATGGCGTCTGCCAAAGCAATCCGGGTCAGCCCACAAAAGTTGAATTTGCTTGCTGGTCTCATCCGCGGTAAGGATGCGGCTAAAGCGCTTTCTGACCTGACCTTTTCTAGTCGACGCGTTTCGTCGGACGTCAAAAAGGTTCTTGAATCGGCAATCGCAAATGCAGAGAACAATCATCAGCTCGATGTTGATCGCCTTTACGTTTCTGAAGCAACGGTTGGTCGTGCTTTTGCCCTCAAACGGTTTCGTCCACGGGCTCGTGGCCGTACTGGCAGCATCACCAAACCTTTTAGCAATTTGACTGTGGTCGTGCGCGAGCGCGAGGAGGCCAAGTAATGGGACAGAAGGTCAATCCAATCGGGCTTCGGCTCGGCATCAACCGGACCTGGGATTCACGCTGGTACGCGGAAGGTCAGTACGGCGACATGCTTCATGAGGACATCAAGCTCCGCAAATACCTTTTTGACAGGTTGAGCCAGGCTGGAATTTCCAAGGTGATTATCGAACGCCCTGCAAAGAAAGCGCGTGTTACGATTCATTCGGCGCGCCCTGGTGTTGTGATCGGTAAGAAGGGCGCTGATATTGAGAAGCTGCGCCTTGAGCTTTCACGGATGACCGGCAGCGATGTGAATTTGAATATCGTTGAAATTCGGAAGCCCGAAATTGATGCGAAGCTGGTCGCGGAAAATATTGCGCAGCAGCTCGAACGACGTGTTGCATTTCGTCGCGCAATGAAACGAGCAGTTCAGTCTGCAATGCGCCTTGGTGCGGAGGGTATTCGCATTAATTGCGGTGGTCGTCTTGGCGGTGCAGAGATTGCACGTACTGAGTGGTATCGTGAAGGTCGGGTGCCGTTACATACGTTGCGTGCCGATGTTGATTACGGAACAGCAACTGGACGAACCACCTATGGCGCGTGCGGTGTGAAGGTTTGGATCTTTAAGGGCGAAGTGCTTGCACATGACCCGATGGCGCAGGACAAGCGCGCTCAAGATCAGCAGCCGGCGCGCTGACGGGATTTAGCAGGAAGGAAAGAGAATATGTTATCTCCCAAACGCACCAAGTTCCGTAAAGCGCATAAGGGCCGGATTCACGGCAATGCCAAAAGCGCAACTTTGTTGAATTTTGGATCTTTTGGTCTAAAAGCTACTACGCCGGGTAGAATTTCGGCGCGGCAGATTGAAGCCTCCCGGCGGGCAATTACCCGTCATATGAAACGGGCAGGCCGTGTCTGGATCCGGGTGTTCCCGGATGTTCCTGTGTCACAGAAGCCTGCGGAAGTTCGTCAGGGTAAAGGTAAGGGGGCGCCGGAATATTGGGCGTGCCGTGTCAAACCTGGCCGGATTATGTTTGAAATTGATGGTGTCCCGGAGCCGATCGCCCGGGTTGCGTTAGCACTGGCCGCTGCGAAATTGCCGTTGCAAACGCGCGTCGTTAAACGATTAGCCGAATAGGAATAGTGTGATGGATGCGGCTGATATTAGAACGAAGACCGAAGATGAGCTCAAGGAGCAGATCCAAGAGCTTAAAAAGGAAGCACTTAATTTACGTTTCCAGCGGGCCAGCGGCCAGTTGGAAGCCACAGCGCGTATTCGCCAAGTGCGGAAGGATATTGCGCGGGTTCGCACCGTGATGGGCGAACGTCGTCAAGCCGCGGTGCAGGGGTAAGTCATGCCAAAGAGAATGTTGCAAGGTGTTGTGGTGTCCGACAAATCGGACAAGACGATTACCGTTCGAGTTGAGCGCCGGGTGCGTCATCCGCTTTATGGAAAATTTATCCGGCAGTCAAAGAAGTATGCCGCGCACGATCCGGAGAATTCTTTTAAGACCGGTGACAATGTTCGTATTCGCGAATGTCGTCCGATTTCCAAATCCAAGCGTTGGGAGGTACTGGCTGACGGTGAATAGCGCCGTACCTGCTGGAAAGTAATACAATGATTCACGTCGAAACAAATTTAGAAGTTGCGGATAATTCCGGTGCACGCCGAGTTCAGTGTATTCGTATTCTTGGCGGTAGCCGCCGCCGGAGCGCGACTATTGGTGACACCATCGTGGTGACGGTTAAGGAAGCTATTCCGCGCGGCCGTGTAAAAAAAGGCGATATCCATAAGGC
>CAXAGK010000288.1:0-5426 GCA_963968305.1 uncultured Rickettsiales bacterium
ACGTTAAATTCCAACCCTTGAGGTAAGACACCGATGCCTGCCATTGAAATCGATCTTTACAGCGATACTCAGTCCAAGCCGACGCCGGAAATGCGTAAAGCCATGGCGGAAGCGGAAGTCGGCGACGAACAACAGGGCACGGACCCGACGGTCACGAAGCTATGCGAGATGACGGCGGAATTACTCGGGAAGGAAGAAGCGGTATTCCTGCCGTCAGGGACCATGTGCAATCAAATCTCCGTTGCTGTGCACTGCCGTCCGGGCGACGAGGTCATCGCCGATAAGACGGCGCATATCGTCAATACGGAAGGTGGCGGCCTTGCAGTATTCGCTGGGGCCATGTCGCGCGTCATCGATGGTCAAAAGGGTGTTTTTACGGCCGCGCAATTGGAAGGTGCGGTGCGCCGTGCCCGCCGCCACACGCCAAAACCCCGTATGGTCGTGGTTGAGCAGACTTCCAATAGCGCCGGCGGATCGGTTTGGCCGTTGCAGGCTGTGCGCGAAGTGGGCGCCGCCGCGCGTGAGAAAGGTTTGATCACGCATATGGATGGGGCGCGGTTGCTCAATGCCGTTGTTGCCACTGGTGTTTCGGCACGGGAATTCGCGGAGCCGTTCGACACTCTCTGGCTCGATCTCTCAAAAGGCCTCGGCTGCCCAATCGGCGCGGTCTTAGCGGGCGATAAGGATTTCATCGAGGAAGCTTGGCAATGGAAGCAGCGCATGGGCGGAGCCATGCGGCAGGCGGGTATTGTTGCTGCGGCGGGCGTGCATGCCTTGGAGCATCACGTCGAGCGGATGGCGGAAGATCACGAGAATGCCCGCTATTTTGGAGAGTTACTTGGCAACACACCGGGTGTCACGGTCGAGGACGGAGTAGAAACCAATATGGTCTTCTTCAATGTCGAAGGTACAGGCCTGACGGCGGAAGAGTTCCGCGACCGATTGATTGAGGATGCCGGTATTCGCATCGGAGCAAATGACCTTTACCGTATGCGGGCGGTCACACATTTGGATATTAGCCGGGAGGGGATAGAGCGGGCTGCAACAGCGGTTCGGGATCTAGCCCGCTCCAACCTACTGTGACCCACCTAATTGTCGACAGTTGTGTCGCTACTATTAGATTCTTGAAAATGGACGACGAATTCGAAGGGAAAGTTCGAATTTCCGTGAGATCCTGACGATACCCCTTTAGCTATTGCCAAGGCTTTTGCTTTGGATTTAAGCGGGACGTCGCTTTTTTCGCCAAATGGCATGGCGATTTGAATTGGGTCGTTCCTGCGAATTTTCTCGGTCAATCCGCGAATACCGATATTTCGGAGCGAGTCATCGATGACGGCATCAGAGAGTTTATTGCCCGCTCGCGCACACAAATATCCAAAAATTACGCGGCCAGGTCGCAACAAATCGTCATCCGCCGGTGTATCCCATTGGCTATGAAATCCGGCACAGGATTGGCCATCCAGAACATAGCGCTGATAATCGATACCGGTCATTGGGTTCTCGACGTTATACTCTTCACCCCAGGACTTCGTCTTACCAGCATTGTAACGCCAGGTGTCGACCATTCGCTGAAGAGCATAGGTGTATTGGACAGAAGTTTGGGTTTCGACGGCCTCGATATAGAACACCTCGAGGCGCACGTCTTTACCCTCGAAACCGGCATACTCCTCGTATTCCCAGGGGTCTGCGAATGCGACCCGTTGGGGTACAATACCTTTTTGAGCTTTGCCATAAAACCGCAACAGCGATTTTTCCGAGCTAACTTCGGTGATTTTATCGTATTGCCCCGTGGCGCATCCGGCGAGCGCAAGCGTCATGCCGACCAGCGGTGCGGCAATGGATTTTAGCTGAAACATCTTCATTTACGTCCTCCTTTAGACGTGAGCGAGCTTGTTTCACCCTGCCAATCACCATGAGGTAATGTGGCTGATCGAGAATTTCAATTCAAATTTTGGTGCGTGGCCAGTTTTGGACAAGCCGCAGTTGTGTTGACAAAGCCACGAAATTGGGTCGAATGACTTTCGAATTTGGGCGATAGATGAGCGGCGGAGCACAGGCGTGTTTAAGAAGATTCTCATAGCGAATAGAGGCGAAATTGCATGCCGGGTCATGCGCACGGCGAAACGAATGGATATTGCGACGGTCGCGGTCTATTCGAACGCCGATGACGGTGCGTTGCATATGCGCATGGCCGATGAAGCGGTGCATGTCGGCGGCGCGGCCTCGTCCGAAAGCTATCTAGTCGCCGAACGAATCGTGCAGGCGGCCAAAGACACTGGCGCGGAAGCTATTCACCCTGGATACGGGTTTTTGTCTGAAAACGCTGCCTTTGCGGAAATGTTGGAAGCGGCCGGGATCGCCTTTATCGGGCCGAATACCCTCGCGATCGGGGCCATGGGCGATAAGATCGAATCGAAGAAGCTCGCGGCAAAGGCCGGAGTTAACACGATTCCAGGACATACGGCAGCGATCCCTGATGCCGACAAGGCGGTTGTGATTGCAAAGGATGTCGGGTTTCCGGTGATGATCAAGGCCTCGGCCGGTGGCGGCGGCAAGGGTATGCGTATCGCGCGCAACGAAGACGAAGCGCGCTCCGGCTTCGAATCCGCCGTCAACGAAGCGCGGTCCAGTTTCGGCGATGATCGGGTGTTTATTGAGCGGTTTGTGGAAGACCCGCGACATATCGAGATTCAGATCATGGCGGATTCTCACGGGAATACCGTTTATCTTGGCGAGCGCGAATGTTCAATTCAGCGCCGCCACCAAAAGGTCATTGAGGAGGCTCCCTCGCCGTTTGTCACTGAGGAGCTCCGCGCTGAGATGGGTAAACAGGCGGTGATGCTGGCCGAAGTGGTCCAATACCGGTCCGCCGGAACCGTCGAATTCATCGTGGATAAGGACCGGAATTTCTTCTTTCTGGAGATGAATACCCGTTTGCAGGTCGAACATCCGGTGACCGAATACATCACCGGATTGGATCTTGTGGAGTTGATGATTCGTGTCGCTGCCGGAGAGAAACTACCGGTCTCGCAACAAGATATCACGCTGAAGGGGTGGGCCGTGGAGACACGGGTTTATGCGGAGGACCCGTTGCGGAACTTCATGCCGTCGATAGGTCGGCTGGTGCGCTATCAGGCACCTGAGGAAACCGATCATGTCCGGGTGGATACCGGAGCCTTCGAGGGTGGCGAGGTTTCCATGTTCTATGACCCGATGATCGCCAAACTAATCACCGGTGGCGAGAACCGCGAACAGGCGATTGCCCGAATGCGGGACGCGCTCGACCGGTTTTATATACGCGGTATTCAGCACAACATCCCGTTCTTAGCGGCGCTCATGAAGCATCGGCGCTTCGCGGAAGGACGGCTGACAACCGGATTTATCGAGGAAGAGTTTCCGGGAGGTTTTAATGCCGATTATTTGGTGCCGGAAGACATGACGCTGTTGGTGGCTGTCGCATCCTCGATGCATCACGGTGTCAGTGAGCGCGGGCTAAATGGCGGCGGTACCGACGCGGCGCGCAATTTCATCGTATTCGTGGATGACGACAATCGCAGCGAATTCCAAGTGCGCAGCTCCCGCGCCGGCGGTGGCTGGCTAGTGACGGTCGGAGAGAAGGATTTTGAAATACACGGAATTTGGAATCCGGGTGATCCGATGTTCTTGGGGACGGTGAACGATGTCGATATTTGCGCGCAAGTGGAACGCAATTCCGTCGGATACACCCTTACCCATGCGGGCGGTCAGATGGATCTGCGAGTTTTAGAGCCGCATGTAGCCGAACTTCAACGCCTCATGCCGAAGAAACTACCTCCAGACACTTCGAAATTCCTAATGTCACCAATGCCCGGATTGCTGATACGGCTGTCGGTCGAGGCCGGCCAGGAAGTCAACGCCGGTGAGGAATTGGCGGTGGTGGAAGCCATGAAGATGGAGAATATTCTCCGTGCGGAACGTGACGGTGTGATTGGCGAGATTCATGCTTGCACTGGCGATAGTCTGGTTGTGGATCAGAAAATTCTCGAATTCGAATAGTCATGTCCGAGCGTTCCAGCATCCGCGTTGAAATTTACGGTCGGGTGCAAGGCGTCTGGTTTCGCGCCTGGACCGAACGCGAAGCTCGAGCCCGTGGTATGGGCGGGTGGGTTCGGAACCGCAGGGACGGCTCGGTTGAAGCGGTCTTCTCGGGTTCACCATCGGCGGTAGACGAGATGATACAAGCGTGCTGGTCCGGACCGCCTTCGGCCCATGTCTTAGACGTAGTCAAAGAGCCAGTGGATTTTGATGGCTCTGGTTTCGAAATACGATCTACCGAGTAAAGTCAGCCGGGTGAGGTTTCGAAGATTTCTTGAAAGACTGCCATTAGGGCGACATCAAGGTCTTCCATGGTCACCGGTAAGCCGAGTTGAACCAGCGATGTAACACCAAGATTCGGGTCGGAAATTCCGCACGGCACGATGGCGTCGAAATGTGAGAGATCGGGTTCGACATTGATCGATATCCCGTGGAATGCCACCCAACGCCTAACGCGGACGCCGATGGCGGCTATTTTATCCTCTTTGCCACCACCTTGATCCACCCATATGCCGACTCTACCGGGACGGCGTTCCCCGGTGATGTTGAAAGTCGCCAGAGCCTGGATCACCCATTCCTCCAGTGCGGTTACATAAGCGCGGACATCCTTGCCCCTGTGGTGCAGATCGATCATGGCATAGACGACCCGTTGGCCAGGTCCGTGATATGTGAACTGTCCGCCGCGGCCGGTTGGGTGGATTGGGAACCGGGCGCCGTCTATTAGATCCTCGGTGCGTGCGCTGGTTCCCGCCGTATATAGCGGGGGATGTTCCAGCAACCACACGCATTCGCTGGCCTGGCCCAGGGATATCTCTTCTACCCGCTGTTCCATGAAATTTAGGGCGTCATCATAGGAAACGAGCCCGTCGCCGGTTTTCCATTGCATCTGATTCGCTGGTTCGCGGGGTGATATTTTTTCGTGGTTTGTCGTCATGCTCTTGCGGGGTGACCCTGGGTTTGTTATGTCCCGACCATCAATACATCAATTCGGGTCTTTGGGCCCCTATTGAATTGGTCCAGGGCGGTCGTGGCGGAACTGGTAGACGCGCAGCGTTGAGGGCGCTGTGGGAGCAATCCCTTGAGAGTTCGAGTCTCTCCGACCGCACCAAAATTCATCATTTATGCTTAACGGCCTATCTCATTTATGCTTAACGCCCTATCAAGGGTCAAACGCGCGCGGTATATTCCCTGCATCGTTTCTGGATTCGCGACATTCGAATACGGATAGCCGTGCCGTCGACATAAATGAACGCGGTAAGTTTGCGCCCAAGGAAGGGTTGCAAAAAATAACAACACCAATTGACTGGGGAGCTCAACATGGCAGACGATCTCGTTAAGGACGCACTCGATTA
>CAXAGK010000289.1:0-5402 GCA_963968305.1 uncultured Rickettsiales bacterium
GTCGAGTACCAAGCTGACCGCTTCCGCCATGTGCCCATGGCGAGCGTGGGGCAGGCCCATCCAGTAACCAACAGTGGCCGCCTGGGTCACACCACGGCGCAAATTCGAAAGCGTGATACCGCCCAACAGATCGTCAGTTTCACGATGCAGAATAAAGAACGTATATGAGTCGCCGGAATGCCAGTCTTCGGTGAAACGCCGCAACCGTCGGCGAAAGGCAGCTTTTTCCGCGCCATCTTTGGGCCAAGTCGGCTCCCACGGCTGCAGGAACTCCTTGCTCACGCGGCGAACATCCATCCATTGCCGCTGGTCGCGCCGTCGGGGTGCGCGTAGATAGAGATTTTCGCCTCGAAGGATCGTCTTCGAAAGTCGGAAGAATGGTAAATCGAACACGGCTGATATCCCCACACGGATGGGAGCAGCTCTATATTGCCAGAGCCGCGACGAGTTGATCGTATTCCATTATTTGGTTCACGGGGCCCACCGCGGCAATTGTCGGTCGTCCGGAAAAGATATTGAGTGCCACGTCACGTACCGCCGCTTGGTCAACGCCCTCGATCTTCGCAACTTGTTCCTCAGTGGTCAGCGGTCGGCCGAAAACCAGCATTTGCTGCGCCATCTGTTCGCACCGTGAACCGGTGGACTCCAGCGACATAAGTGTCGCCGCCTTCAATTGCGTACGTGCACGGTCGATTTCCCGCTCATCAAGCGTGTCGGGCAAACGCCGTATTTCCTCGCAGATCGCCGGCAACAGCTCGTCCACATCTTCGGGGCCCGTACCGGCATAAATGCCGAACAGGCCGCAATCGCGATAAAACGACGGATAGGAGTAGATCGAATAAACAAGGCCGCGCCGCTCGCGGATTTCCTGGAACAGGCGCGATGACATCCCGCCTCCGAACAACGTCGACATGACCGACGTCGCATAGAACTGATCGTCTTCATAAGAGAGACCGGAAAAACCGAGCAAAAGATGAACCTGCTCCAACTCACGGTCTTCGAAGTGATGGCCACCTTCATAATGGCCCGCTTCCATCGCTACTTGCGCCTGCGGTGGAATCTTGTCGAAGAGATCAGAGGCAGCCTGGACGAAGGCATCGTGTTCAAGGTTTCCGGCCGCCGACAAGACCATTCGGTCGCCACCATAGCCCGCGCTCATATGCCCCATAATGGTTTCGCGCGGCATATTTCCAACCGTCTCAACACTACCCAACACCGGACGTCCAAGGGGCTGATCGGGAAATGCCACCGTTTGAAAATGATCGAAAATCAGATCGTCCGGCGTATCGTGCGCTTGGCCGATTTCTTGAATGACAACCGTGCGCTCGCGCTCCAGCTCATCCGCATCGAAAGTGGAGTTCTGCAGGATATCGGACAGGAGGTCCAATGCGAGACCGGTATTCTCCTTCAAGACCTTCGCGTAATAAGCGGTTTGTTCGCGGCTGGTATAGGCATTGAGGTGACCACCCACGGATTCGATTTCTTCGACGATATCCTGAGCGCTGCGACGTTCCGTGCCCTTGAAAGCCATATGTTCGAGAAGATGAGCCACGCCGTTTACGTCCGCTGTCTCATTGCGGGCACCGGTCCCGACCCAGACCCCACAGGACACTGTTTCAACGCGCGGCATGCTTTCGGTTACGACACGGATGCCATTACCCAAGGTCGATACATTGACGGTCATGCCGCACCTCGCGGTGAAATATGCTGGCGCACATGCGCTTGGATCACGCCCAGATCATTTGGCAGCACGTCAAAATGTTCTGGGCGATCAAGTAAATCGGCAAGATGCGGGGGTAATTCCGGTCGCACTCCGGTTGCCGTCTCGACCGCGTCCGGAAACTTCGCCGGATGCGCCGCCGCCTGCGCGATGACGGGTGCGTCGCCTTGGCGCATTTGCGCCCTCCCCGCCGCGATACCGATGGCGGTATGCGGGTCGATCAACTCGCCGGTCGACGTCAATTGGCGTTTCATCTCAACCATGGTCTCCGTATCGTTGAGGCGCCCGGCCGAAATTGTCTCCCGCGCGCTACGGTGTAGGTTATCGCCGACGCTGAGCGTGCCGTCCTTGCGGAATTCCGCCATGGCGGCGGAAAGAGCGGCGCCGTCGCGACCATAGAGGTCGAACATGAAGCGCTCGAAATTGCTGGAGACTTGGATATCCATACTCGGCGAGATCGATTGATGTACGTCTCCCATGGCCAAGGTTCCGGTCTCGAAGAAACGGGTCAGGATATCGTTGCTGTTGGTGCCGATAATCAGCTGGTCGACCGGCAAACCGCAGGCCTTGGCCGCATACGCGGCAAATACATTGCCGAAATTACCAGTCGGCACCGCGAAGGAAACGGGCCGGTCCGGCGCGCCGATGGAAACGGCGGCGTGAAAGTAATAGACGATCTGGGCCGCGATCCGCGCCCAGTTGATCGAATTGACCGCCGACAAACGCGCGGATTCTCGGAATTGTGTGTCAGCGAACATCGCCTTTACTAAATCTTGGCAATCGTCAAATGTCCCTTCAACCGCTATGCAATGCGCGTTGGCGGATGGCACTGTCGTCATCTGGCGGCGCTGGACTTCGGAAACCCGGCCGTGCGGATATAGGATGAAGATATCGATAGCGTCTCGGTCCTGGCAGGCTTCAATGGCCGCTGATCCCGTATCGCCGGAGGTTGCGCCGACAATCGTCACCCGCTCGCCCCGACAGGTCAGTACATGATCGAACAGCCTACCCAGCAATTGCATTGGGTAGTCCTTGAACGCCAAGGTCGGGCCATGAAACAGCTCCATCAACCAAATGTCGGAGTCGAGCTGTTTGAGCGGCGCCACCGCACTGTGAGTGAAATTGCGATAACTGTCCTCGACCATCGACACGAAGGCGTCTTTGTCGATACGACCGCCAAGAAAAGGCGTCATCACCCGGACAGCCATCTCGACATAGCTCATGCCTTGCATGGCACGAATGTCGTCAGCATCAAAATGAGGCCACGATTCCGGCAGGTAGAGACCGCCATCGCTAGCCAGTCCGGCCAACAACACTTCATCGAATTCTAAAATTGGCGCTAGGCCGCGTGTACTAACGTATCGCACTTTTTTGCTGCTCCCGCGTGACGGACTAACCTATCTCTCGCACCAAATGCAGGCAAGCGCGACCACCGCGCAGGACTCTGGTCGCGCGGTGGTCCGTATTTGCTTGTCGTTCGTGTCTTAGCCGTCGCCCTGCGCAATCCCATGCACATCGTGTTGCGGATAAGGAATGCTGCATCCCGCCGCGTCGATCTGCACTTTTGCAGACTGATTTAGATCGAAGAGCGTACCCCAATAATCACCGCTATTTGCCCAGCAGCGCATGTTGATATTCACCGAACTGTCACCCAAGGCCACGACCGACCATCATCTCCGGCGCCGGGTTCTTCAACACACGATCATCGCCGGTTATGAGGCTGAGGAGGACTTCGCGTGCCTTATCGATATTGTCGTTGTAGGAAATACCCACCACAATATCGATCCGACGCGTGGGGTTGCCTGATTAATTCGTCACCGACGCTCCCCAAACGGAGCCATTGGGTAAGATTATGCAGATAACATCTGGTGTTTTGAATTCAGTGCTGAATAGGCTTATTTCAACCACTGTACCCATCTTGCCGGCGGCATCGATAACGTCGCCAACCTTAAACGGCCGAAGCAATAGCAGCATGATGCCGACGGCAATATTCTGCAGCGTGCCTTGGAGAGCTAAACCAATCGCGAGTCCCGCGGCACCGAGTACGGCGATGATACTCGTCGTCTGCACACCGAATTGTGCCAAGACCGCAACGAGAGTGATGATAATAACAACATAACGCACGACGTTCGCGAATAGCGGCTTCAGCGTGCTATCGACGCGTTCGAAGCGATCGAGCCAACGGCGGGTCGCCTTGCTTAGTTTGCCAGCGAGCCAATAACCAACGATCAGTATGATGATCGCTTGGACGAGATCCATTCCATAATTTGCAGCTATCTCAACGAAAGCGTCGATGAATTTTTACATACCTGTGAGAGTGTCGTTCATTGGGTGTTTTCCAAATAGCGAGTGTTTAGATGGGTCTTAAAAGCCGATGGATCCAAGGCGCGGCCAGTCGCCTTTTCGAGGATTTCATTCGTCGTATAGCGCGCCCCCAAACCATGAACCTTTTCGCGCAACCAGCGCATTAAAGGTGTAAAATCGCCCGCCGCTAACCCCGCTTCTATACCGGTCTCTTCACGCTTCGCCGTTGCAAATAATTGTGCCGCCGCCATCGCGCCAATGGTATAGGTCGGAAAGTATCCCCACATACCACAGTACCAATGAATATCCTGTAAACAACCCTTGCTATCGTCCGCCGGAGCGACACCGAGGAGTTGTTTTAGGCCGTCGGCCCACGCACCCGGCAGCTCTTTGGCAGCCAAGTCACCGTCGATCATCGCGCGCTCTAACCGATATCGCAAAATGACGTGAGCGGGATACGTTACTTCGTCCGCATCGACACGAATAAAGCTGCGCGAGACCCGGGTCGACAATCGATAGAGGTTGTCCGATGACCATTTGGGCCCCTGGCCTCCAAGAACGTCACGCGCAATTGGCGCTACCCAGTCGATGAATTCTCGTGATCGGCTCGCCTGCATCTCCACTATCAAAGATTGGCTCTCGTGCATGCCCAGACCCGGCGTCTCGCCCACCGGTTGATATCGCCAGGCGGCGGGGCGCCCACGCTCGTACATGGCGTGACCAGTCTCGTGCAGGACCGCCATCATCGCCGACGTGAAGTCGTCCTCGTCATAGCGCGTCGTGATCCGACTATCTTCCGGGATGCCACCGGAAAATGGATGCAATGTTGTATCCAGCCGACCCGTCCCAAAATCAAACCCGACCGCTTCCGCCAAGCGGCGGCATAGCGCCTCTTGGAGGTGTGTGGGAAATGGTCCATCGGGTAGGACGGGTGTCGGTCCCATCGCCTGCCGAGCCAGAACCTTCTCCAGAAATTCAGGCAAGAAAGCCGCATAATCATCGAAGATTTCGTCGACCTGACCGGTCGTGGCGCCTGGCTCATATAAATCCATCAGGGCTTCATACGGCGGAACACCAAGGGCTTCCGATTTGGCTTGTGCGGCTTGCCGCCCCAAATTTAGCAATTCTGTGAGATTGGGCAATATTGCCGGAAAATCGTTTTGAGGTCGCGCCGTCCGCCACATTGTTTCAGCGGCAGTCTCGGCTCTACTCGTTGCTTCCAAAAGGTCGGCGGGTATAGCGGTGCGATGGGTCCACCGGCGGCGCATTCGTCGCACATTGGCGACCTGCCAATCATCCAAGGCAGAGATATCACTTTCCGCTGCGTCAAGCGCATCCGCCAACCCTGGGTCCGCCATCATTTCGTGGGATATGAGCT
>CAXAGK010000290.1:0-5364 GCA_963968305.1 uncultured Rickettsiales bacterium
CTCTTCCGGACCATTCGTGTCCACGGCAATAACATCGAATCAACGGCGATCGTTCTCGTCATTCTGGCGATTGACGAGATGCTCGGCGCGCCAACTCTCGCGATCCACGTAATGGGTGCTGGGTTTTTCGTCGGGCGGGTTCTGCACGCGCAAGGCCTGTACAAGACATCCGGCCCCTCGTTAGGGCGTATCGCTGGACAGTCGCTGACTTGGTTGGTGATGGCCGTTGTTTCCTTCTATGCGGTCTATTTGTTCGCGGTTGGAGGGCGCCTCTAATGGTGACGTTCAACGCGTTCAATGCGCAGTATCCCTGGGCGCTGCCGACCGTATTTGCGGTAATTCTTTTGGTCGGCCTCTTCCTGCGACGACGTTCGTTGGCCGCTCGGGTGACACGCGCTGCGCAGGGCGAAGGTGTGACGCCCCGCGAATGGAACCGTGCCCGAATCCAGTTCCTACTGACGCTGGGATGCGTGATCCTGATGTTCTTGATCTGGATCCTACAAACCTACTTTCCGCCGCATTAGACAGCGGCCCTTCTGGCGGGTACATCTGAGGTCGCGAAGGGGATTTTCGGAGAGGAAACGCCTATGGCGCAAGATGGCGATACGCTTGAATTATTGAACGATCTGGTCGGCAGGGCCTTGAAGGCTGGCGCGGATGCGGCGGATGCGGTGGATATCAAGTCAATCGGCTTGTCGCATGCCCAGCGTCTCGGCGAGGTCGAGCATGTCGAACGTTCCGAAAGTCGTGATTTAGGCCTACGGGTTTTCTTCGGCAAGAAACAGGCGGTGGCTTCCTCGACAGACCCTGGTGCCGCGGCGCTTACGGAAGTCGTCGAACGGGCGATCGCGATGGCTAAAGCCGTGCCGGATGACGTGCATTGCGGACTCGCCGATTCTTCCGAAATTCTGACTGGGGATATTCCCGATCTCGATATCGCCGATGACGAAGAGCCGTCGACCGAAATCTTGGCCGAGCGCGCGCGGGCTTGCGAGCAAGCGGCGCGAAGTGTGATGGGAGTGACGAATTCCGAAGGGGCGGAAGCCTCCTGGTCGTCTTCAGATATATCCATCGTGTCCTCGAACGGTTTTACTGGCGGCTACCGCACCACGGGACAGGGCTTTTGGGTCGCGGTCCTGGCGGGCGAAGGCACTGGGATGGAGCGCGATCACGAATCGACGAGCGCCACATATGCCGCTGATTTGGATTCCCCGGAATATGTGGGCCAAACCGCGGGTGAACGCGCGGTAGCTCGCCTCAATCCCCGCAAGGTCGAAACCCAACAGGTGCCCGTAATCTACGCGCCGCGTTGCTCAAACGGTTTGGTCGGACATTTGGCCGGTGCGGTGAACGGTTCTGCCGTGGCGCGCGGGACGAGTTTCCTGAAAGACAGTATGGGAGAGCGCATCCTTCCCGAAGGTATCCATATTATTGACGACCCACACCGTAAACGCGGTCATCGCTCCAAACCCTTCGACGCGGAAGGCTTGGCCAATCCAGCGATGCATTTGGTCGAGGACGGGGTGCTGGAGAACTGGGTCCTCGATTTGGCGACGGCGCGGAAACTCGGCCTCACCAGTAATGGCCGTGCGTCTCGTGGGACCTCATCACCGCCGTCGCCCAGCACCACCAATCTCTATATGACCGCCGGGAAGGCTTCGCCGGAAGACCTGATATACGATATCACTGAAGGGTTCTACGTGACCGAGCTGATGGGCTTCGGGATCAACGGGGTGACCGGTGACTATAGCCGGGGCGCTTCCGGTTTCTGGATCGAGAGCGGCAAGATCGCTTATCCGGTGAGCGAGGTCACTATTGCGGGAAACCTCAAGGATATGTTCCAGAGTTTGCGGCAGGCAGATGATCTCCGCTTCAAGTACGGAACCAATGCGCCCACGATCCGCATCGACGGTATGACGGTGGCCGGGAGCTGACCACCTGAGCTATAACGCGTTCGCGTTGGCGCGAATTTAAAAAGAATTCCCTCACCCTAGCCCTCACCCGCAAGGGAAGAAGGAATTCCAACGAGCTATTCGGAACTGTCCTCTCTCGCCCTGCGGCTGAGGGAGAAATGCTCCTTGAGCCCCGACTCCGCCGCTCGTAGGTTTGACACATGAGCCATGGTCACGATCATTGCACGCCACCGGGTGCCGCTCACCGAAAATTCTGTGGGTGGTACTGGTGATCAACGCGTCGATGTTCGTCGTCGAGATGACGGCCGGGATCTGAGCCGGGTCTTCCTCGCTACAAGCAGATGCCCTCGATTTTCTCGGCGATTCAGCGAGTTACATCATCAGCCTGATGGTACTGACAGCGAGCCTCCGTTGGCGTGCCGGGGCAGCGATGCTTAAGGCCGCCTAAATGACCGCGTTCGGGCTTTGGGTGCTCGGCAGTACCATCTGGTATCTGATGCAAGGTGGTGTGCCGGGTGCCATGGTGATGGGATTGATTTGGCACATTGGCGCTCGTGGCGAATGTAATCAGCGCGGCACTCATGTTCGGGTTCCGGACCGGCGACAGCAATATGCGCTCGGTCTGGCTGTGCAACCGCAACGACGCCATCGGCAATGTCGCGGTAATCTTGGCGGCGGGCGCGGTCTCTTGGTTTGGCAGTCGGTGGCCCGATGCCAGCGTCGCCTTCATCATGGCCGGATTGGCGGCATGAGCATCAGGCACCAGCGGAATAGGTCTCCCATTCTCGTCATTCTGGGGGGCGTAGTGAACTCGGCATGATCGAGCGTCCCTACAGCCGCGCCAGGCAGGCCGATGCTGCCGCATTGATGATCGAGTCGACGTCAATGCCCACGGCCTTGTACAAATCTGGAATATCGCCCGATTGGCCATAGCTTTCCACGCCGAGTGGGGCAACGCGCTGGCGTCCGACGGAGCCGATCCAGGAGAGCGTCGCCGGATGGCCGTCGAGCACGGTGACCAATGCGGCGCGCGGGTCGAGGGCTGAGAGCAATCCGTCGATGTGGGATTGCGCGGGCTTGCCCTGTTCCCGCTGGCGCCGTGATGCCATCCAATTCTCGTGCAAACGGTCCGGCGAGGTGACGGCTAACAGGCCCGCACCCGGCACGTCGTCGAGAAGGGCTTCGTGGGCGGCGATGGCTTCGGGTGCGATGGCGCCGGTATAGACGATGGCGAGCTCCGCTCCGGGAGCGGGGGGCTTCAGCCAATAGCCGCCGTTGCAGATATCGTTGTGCAGGGCGTCGGTCATCTCCCGCTGCGGCTGATTGATCTGGCGTGTCGTGAGACGCAGATAGACGGAACCGCCGTCTTTCTCCTGCATGTGCCGGAATCCCCAAGCCATGATTGAAGCCAACTCGTCGACAAAGCCAGGCTCAAAATAAGCGAGGCGATCGAGGCCGATGCCGACCAGTGGCGTGCCGACCGATTGATGGGCGCCGCCTTCGGGCGCTAGCGTGATGCCGGAGGGTGTGCCGACCACCATGAAGCGCGAGTCTTGATAGCAGGCATAGAACAACGAATCGAGGCCGCGGTTGACGAACGGATCGTAGAGCGTGCCGACAGGTAGAACTCGCGCGCCGAACAGCGGCTCAGACAGGCCCGCCGCCGAGAGCAACAAGAATAAATTGTTCTCGGCGATGCCGAGTTCGAAATGCTTGCCCGTATGGGTGCGCACCCATTTCTGAGCCGAGACAACTTGTTCCTCACGGAAGACGTCGGCGCGTTCCTTGCGATTAAATATCCCCATCTGATTGACCCAGGGGCCGAGATTGGTGGACACGGTGACATCCGGTGAAGTCGTGACGATGGCATCTGCCAACGCATCGTCATGGCGCGCGATGTCGTAGAGGATTTGCCCGAATGCGAATTGTGTCGCGGCTTTCGCGGTGCGCTTGGTTTCGAAGCGTTGCGGCACGTCGACGATGGGGGCCACGTGGCGGCGCTCTTCGGAGGCGGCGAAGGGCACCGTTTCCAGGAAATCGGCCAGCTCTTCCGGGCGCACGTCTAGACCCGCATAGGGGTCCCATTCGGCGCCGTCGGCGATCTGCATGTATTCCTTGAACTCCGCCATCTGGTCGAGGCTCATGAGGCCCGCATGATTGTCCTTGTGGCCTTGCAGCGGCATACCGAAGCCTTTGATCGTATAGGCGACGAAACACTGCGGTTGATCCTTGTCACCGGATTCGTGAAAGGCCTCAAGGATTGATTCCATATCGTGACCGGCGAGGTTGGTCATCAACGCATGCAAACTGTCGTCGCCATGGCTGTCGAGCAGGGTCTTGAGGCCGGAGGTGCCGCGCAAGCCGCGTTTCAGGTGATCGCGCCAGGCGGGGCCGCCCTTGAAGGTCAGCGCGGAATAGAGATCGTTCGGGCAGTCGTCAATCCAGCGCATCAGCGGCTCACCCGCCGGTCCTTCGAAGGCGGCTTCCAGCTTCTTGCCGTATTTCAACGTAACCACGTTCCAATCCATGGTGCCGAAGAAGTCTTGGATTTTGGTGAACAGAAACTCATTGATCACACCGTCGAGGCTCTGGCGGTTATAGTCGATGATCCACCACAGATTACCGACCTTCTGTTTCCAACCTTCGAGCAGCGCTTCGAAGACATTGCCTTCGTCCAATTCGGCGTCGCCCATTAGCGCCACCATGCGGCCCTTGCGCACGCCGTCGGCCATGCGGCCATGGGTGTGGGCGTAGTCTTGGGCGAGGGAGGCGAAAAGTGTGGTGGCGACACCGAGGCCGACCGAGCCGGTGGAGAAATCGACATCATGCGTATCCTTGGTCCGCGATGGATAGGATTGCACGCCGCCGAAAGCTCGGAAGTTCTCCATCTTCTCCCGTTCCTGGCGACCCAATAAATACATGATCGAATGGAAAATTGGACTCGCATGGGGCTTCACCGCGATCCGGTCTTCGGGGCGCAGCACGTCCATATAGAGCGCGGTCAACAAGGTTGCTGCCGAGGCGCAACTCGCCTGATGCCCGCCGACTTTCAGGCCGTCGCGCGCGGGGCGTAAATGGTTGGCGTTGTGTATCATCCAGGCCGACAGCCACAGGATTTTCTTCTCGATCTCCTGCAACATTTTAAGGCGTTCGGCGGGGACAACCGCACTACTGTTGGGATCGATGAGGTGCAATGGCGTCGACATGTTTTTGGCTCCGTAATTTTCTCAAAGATATCCGATTGGCACCGGTCGATCCTTGCGGAAATTGCGGAGTTTCGGTCTAATTCAGCAAAATTGAACCATAATTTACCCTGAATGAGAAATATTATGCCCAATACGGAATTGGATGCGATAGATCGCCGGATATTGGCTGTCCTGCAGGAAAACGCCCGCGTCAGCAATGTGGAACTGGCGGAAGCGTCGGGCATCTCGGCCTCGCCGTGTTGGCG
>CAXAGK010000291.1:0-5350 GCA_963968305.1 uncultured Rickettsiales bacterium
ACAAGAGCGCCAGGTGCCCAAGAGCACAGATAAGAGCGAAACCAATTCGCTCGGAAGTCGATTGCACATGGGAGCGTGTTAAGACCGCGAAGCCAATCACTCCAATCATAATCCATATAAATCCGTGGATTACCCCGATAAACTCCACGACAACCGGGGTGCTAGCCATACAAAATACATTGAGAGCCACCACCAAACCGTCCTTGGCCGTCGCAAGACGTGCCAATTCCCATCCCATTGCACCACCTACTAGGACAATCAATGCCATATAGGAGTAGCCGCCATACCAGATGGCAGCCATGACCGGCGGTATAATTATGACCGATGAAAGAATACGGAGGCCTAACAATAGCCTATCCTATGTCGGTTTTTCTGAGGCGCCGTATCGCCGCTCACGGGATTGATATTCGGTGATCGCTTGAAGCAATTCGTGTTTGCCAAAATCCGGCCAAAGGACATCCATGAAAACGAACTCGCTGTATGCAATTTGCCACAATAGGAAATTACTTACCCGCTGCTCGCCACTCGTCCGGATGACCAAATCAGGATCCGGCACAGAATTTGTTAACAGACACGACGCAAATACGGCATCGTCGATTTCATCTATGTGCAGGTCGTTATTTTTAACGCGTTCACAAAGGCTCTTGACGGCAGCAACGATCTCTTGCCGCCCACCGTAGCTCAACGCCAACACAAGTGTCAGGCCGGTATTATTAACAGTGGTTGATTCCGCGTGATCGATTAGTTCGACCACGGTTTTCGGCAGCTTCGAGCGATCTCCAATCATCAGGAAACGAACATTATTCTTGTGCATTTCCAAAATTTCGGAACGGAGGTACAGACGCAATAACAGCATCAAATCTTCGACTTCACGTTCGGGCCGTTTCCAGTTCTCGGAAGAAAATCCAAACAATGTGAGATATGAGACGCCTAAATTCGACGCGGCTTCGACGATCCTTCTTACTGCCTCCACACCGCGTCTATGCCCTTCCGCGCGCGGAAGACCGCGCGATTTCGCCCAACGTCCGTTACCATCCATAATAACGGCGATATGCGCCGGAATTGTTTCGGCATCTGTTGCAGCGGAAACGAAAACCATATTCAGACCTGCATTATCTCTGTCTCTTTGGATTCCAACGTAGCATCAATTTTAGAAATCTGTGCGTCGGTCAGTTTTTGGATGTCTTCGGATTGCAGTTTTTGCTCATCTTGTGAGATTTCGCCATCCCGCTCCATTTGCTTCAGCGTATCCATTCCATCGCGGCGAACATTTCTTATGGCGATCTTGCCCTGTTCGGCATATTTGCCTGCGATCTTTTTCAACTCAACGCGTCGTTCTTCACTCAAATCCGGAATGGGAATACGAATTAGATTTCCTTCCGTCTGAGGATTAAGCCCCAAATTGGATTCTACGACAGATTTTTCAACGGCTTTTACAAGTTGCTGATCCCAAACCTGAACCGTCAGAAGACGAGCTTCCGGCGCGTTTACCGTGCCCACCTGATTGAGCGGCATTTGGGACCCATACGCATCGACCGTTAACGGGTCCAATAACGCTGGTGAAGCTCGACCTGTCCGAAGTCCCCCGAACTCTCGGTTTAGAGCTTCCAAAGCGCCATCCATGCGCCGTTCAATATCGTTTAGGTCAATCTCGGCCATGTTTTACCCCCCCCCCGTGGTCAATGACTGTGAACCGACCCTTTCCCTCGATTACGTCGGCAAAGGCACCTTTATCGTATATCGAAAAAACAACAATCGGTATGCTGTTTTCCCGTGATAGAGAAATTGCCGATGCATCCATTACCTTCAGGTCGCGTGACAGCACTTCGCGATAAGTGAGTGTGTCATAGCGTTCTGCGTCGGGATTCACTACCGGGTCGTCACTATACACACCGTCGACTTTTGTTGCTTTTAGCAACGTGTCGCAGTTCATCTCGGATGCACGTAGTGCAGCCGCGGTATCCGTCGTGAAGAAAGGATTCCCGGTACCGGCAGCAAAGATCACCACACGACCCTTTTCCATATGTCGTACAGCTCGCCTGCGAATATATGGCTCGCATACTGCTTGCATCGGAATAGCGGAAAGAACACGCGTGATCACACCCGCACGTTCCAGCGCGTTTTGCATCGCCAGAGCGTTAATCACCGTGGCCAACATACCCATGTAATCAGCTGACGCCCGGTCCATGCCAGTAGCCGCACCGGAGACGCCACGGAAAATATTTCCGCCGCCGATCACTAAGCAGATTTCGACATTCATGCTGGCGACATCGCTTACTTCGGCGGCGATTCGATCCAATATCTCCGGGTCGAGGCCATATTCCAAACCGCCCATAAGGGCTTCACCCGATAGCTTGAGAAGAACGCGACGACGCCTCGTACCAGGTTCGTCGTCAGAATCTCCGCTCTCTTCTCGGGCGATGGAATCACTCATTATTTTATGTATTCAGCGTTGCCGCTACCTCAGCTGCGAAATCGGCTTCAGACTTCTCGATGCCTTCGCCTAATTCATAACGGACAAAACCGGTCAGCGCGATCGGCGTACCGATTTCCTTTGCGGCATTTTCAACGACTTTCGCCATTTTCGTCTCATTGTCTATCACAAAGGTCTGCTCCATTAGAGCAACTTCTTCATAGTACTTACGAAGACGGCCTTCGACCATTTTTTCAATGATATTGTCGGGCTTGCCGCTGGCTTTTGCCTGCTCGACCAAAACACTTCGCTCGCGCTCCAAGGCTTCCGGCGCGATGCTGTCCACGGACAGAGCTTCCGGACGCGCCGCCGCGACATGCATGGCGATCTGCCGACCCAATCGCTCGAGCGCTACGTGGTCGCCGTTGGACTCCAAGGCAACCAACACGCCGATCTTGCCAAGGCCTCCCGACAATGCGTTGTGCACGTAGGAAACCACACACCCTTGATCGACACTCAACGATTGACCGCGGCGCATGCTCATATTTTCGCCAATGGTCGCAATGTTATGTGTAAGTTGTTCTCCGACCGTGCGCTCAGTGCCGGGAAATGCCGCATTCGCGACCGATTCGAAGTTGTCGCCGTGATCGAGCATAATACCCGCAACGGCGGAGACAAACGCTTGAAAATCGTTGTTACGCGCGACAAAATCAGTCTCGGCATTAATTTCGACGACGGAGCCGGCGCCATCTTTCGTAGCGACGCCGATCAAACCTTCAGAGGCAACACGGCCTGACTTTTTCGCAGCGGCCGCAAGGCCATTTTTACGAAGAAAATCAACAGCTTCCTCAACATTTCCGCCAGTTTCAACTAGCGCCTTTTTACAATCCATCATGCCTGCGCCTGTCTTTTCGCGCAGCTCTTTCACCAGACTAGCTGTAATTTCAGCCATATCTCATTCCTCTCGAATTCTAAAACCTTCAACCACTCGAATTGAGCGTTGAATTTACGCTGTTAAGCGCTCGGAGTATCAGCGCTTTCCGCCGGGGCCTCTGCCGGTGTGGCATCCGCCGCCACCGCTTCAGGGGCCGCCGCTTCCGGTGCAGGGGCCGCCGCTTCCGGTGCAGGTTCGGCTGCCGTTACTGCAACTTCCGGAACAGCGGCAATTTCGGCAGCAGGTGCTTCCTGCTCACCGGCGTCAACGCCACTCGCAACCATCTCAGCTTGCAGTCCGTCGAGAACCGCACCGCTGATCAATTCGCAAAAAAGACTGATGGCGCGCATCGCGTCATCATTCCCCGGAATCGGATAGGTAACACCTTCCGGGTTGGAATTACTATCGATCACCGCGATGACAGGAAGACCCAATTTCGTCGCTTCTTGAACGGCGATATCTTCCTTATTGGTGTCGATGATAAACAAGATGTCGGGTAATCCGCCCATCTCCTTAATCCCGCCCAAGGCTTGATCCAACTTGGCGCGCTCGCGCTCGACCTTCAGCAATTCGCGCTTTGTCAGGCCGATATCCTCGACAGCCAGTTGTTCTTCAACCGTGCGCAGGCGCTTGATGGAATTAGAGATCGTCTTCCAATTCGTCATCATGCCGCCGAGCCAACGGTGATTGACGTAGTATTGCCCACAACGCGAGGCGGATTCCGAAACGATTGTCGCTGCTTGCCGCTTCGTGCCGACGAAAAGAATGCGTCCTCCGCCCGCTGCGACATCGCGTACCGCTTCCATCGCCCGATAAAGCATCGGGACCGTTTGTTCCAAATCGATAATATGAACGCCGTTTCGTTCACCGAAAATAAATGGTTCCATTTTCGGGTTCCAGCGCCGCGTCGTATGGCCAAAATGGACACCAGCTTCCAAGAGCTGACGCATCGTAAAAGATGGCATCGCCATGATAATTTCCTTTTCCGGTTAATCCTCCGCAGGCTTTGGTCGTTGCCGACACCGGAGCGAACGCACTTTGTAAGGAAAGCGGTCCGCGAGCCCACGTGTGAAGTTAGTGCGCGGGGTATAGTCTCAGATCATGATGATTGCAAGTGGTTGAGTAACGTTTGCGCCTACAAATCAACGACGTCGACGACGCCCGAAATGGACTTGATCGCCGAGCGTATTGGCGCGGAAATCTGATAGCCCTGGGGCAGGTCCATCTCTATTTCCCGCAAGTCACGATCAAGGACCAAACTGACGCGTCCCCTACCCCGAACACCATGCTCATGCATAACGCCGGAGAGGCTTTGCAGCGCCTCTACGTCTCGCAGGAATATCTTCAAACCAGCCACAGCTTCCATGGCCGCCTCATCCAAGGCCTGGATCGAGTTTGCCGACAGGCGAATGTCGTCGCCTTTCTTTTGCACATCGACTGACACCAATAATGGCGTCCCGGATTCCAAGAGGTCTCGACTTTTGAAGAGTAATTCAGAGAAAACCATCAATTCATAAGAACCGCTGGCATCCGACATCTGCGCAAATGCCAACCGGCCACCGCGCGCCGAATTCACGAACTTTCTGGCGGAAACGATGCCCGCCATGGTCACACGGCCTCCCCTCACCCGACCGGCCTGAACGTCAGTCCAATCCACCACCCCTAACCGGTTCAGTGTTTGGCGATAGGATTCCAATGGATGTGCAGAGAGATAGAACCCAATGGCGTCGTGTTCTTGATGTAGGCGCTCCTCCGTCGACCAGTCGTCGATATCAGGCAACGGTGGTTTTGCTTGATCCCCGAATCCATCACCGAAAAGATTGACCTGATTGCTCTCCCGTTCATTCTGCATGGCATGAGTATGTCGGGTCAGCATTTCCACCGCCTCAAATACCTGGCGGCGGTTCGGGACAACTGTGTCGAATGCGCCGGCACGAGCCAAATTCTCGATTTGACGTTTGTTCATGACCTGCGCATCAAGCCGTTCGGCGAATTCGTATAGG
>CAXAGK010000292.1:0-5347 GCA_963968305.1 uncultured Rickettsiales bacterium
CCGACAATGGTCACGAATTCCAGGCTAAGTTTCACTGGCATGTCGAGGATAAAGGTATCCGTCACACCTATATCAAACGCGGAACGCCACAATTTAATGGTAAGGTCGAGAGATCACACCGCTCGGACGGCCAGGAGTTCTATCAGCTTCTCAACTACAAGGATGATGTCGATCTCGAAGCAAAGCTAGATGAATGGGAGCGCTTTTATAACTTCCACAGACCACACGGGGCCTTCAACGGAAAAACACCTCACGAAGCACTCAGGGAAAAACTATAATCAATCCACAAATCGTTCCACGAGTAACACAGCTTACAGCTGTGTTCGAGTCACACCATTTCCATGAACGCACGAATTCGGAGACGATCAAACAAAAGGGATTTGGCGGAAGAGAGTGGGAGTCGAACCCACCGGGAACGTCTGACGCCCCCCAACGGTTTTGAAGACCGCGCGCGACACCGGCCGCGATTCCCCTCCAAGAACGATATCAAATGGTTAGCAGGGGTAATTGCAAACAAAATCGGGCGTTGGCACCCGAATCTTTGATTGTTTAGATCAGCAGCTAAAAGTCAGTTGAGAATTGGTTGCCTTTGGCACCGCCTCCAAAACGTCGCGCACAAATACTTCCGGTCGCGTTCAGGCCTGAAAGGTCGCATTTGGCCAAGAATGGTTTTGGCGCGTGTCTTGATAACTGCCGCCACGGAACGAAAGCCGTTAACTATCGCCGACGATGCGTTGAACGATTGCAAATCGTTAGCTGAAAAACCGTAACCAAAATAGCATACCGCACACAATCTTACTCAATTCTTGGTGTGGACGGTATGTATTTTCATATGAGAGGTTAAGTTAACTGTTAAAACATACGTCCGCGACGCGCGGGCATGAAACAGAACGAGGAGATGCGTGGATGTCAGGACCGCTCACCGGCTATCGGGTGATCGATTTCACCAATGTGATCGCCGGACCTTTTGCCACGATGATGCTTGCCGACCAGGGCGCCGATGTCATCAAGGTCGAAGCCCCGCAACGCCCAGACCACACACGTCATGCCGGCCATGGACAAGAGGGTATGACGGCGTCCTTCGTCAACAACAACCGCAACAAGCGATCCGTCTCCATCGACGTCAAATCGGACGCAGGACGTGAAGCGTTAAAGCGGTTGGTCGCGACGGCGGATGTCTTTATTCAGAATTTCCGACCCGGCGTCGTCGAGCGCTTGGGCATCAGCGAGGCCGACCTACGCGCGATCACGCCGGACCTGATCTACGTCTCGATGAGCGGTTGGGGCGAGAATGGCCCGCTTTCCCACAAACCGGTCTACGACCCGATCATCCAGGCGCTCTCCGGCCTCGCCACGGTTCAAGCCGGATCGGACCAAGAACGCCCGCGCCTGATCCGAACCATCCTGCCGGACAAGCTGACGGGGGTGACGGCGGCGCAAGCGGTGACATCCGCGCTGGCCGGTCGCGCCAAGACCGGCGAGGGACAGCACGTCAAAGTCTCAATGCTCGATTCCATCATCGCCTTTTTGTGGTCGTCCGACATGGGCGGACAAACCTTCGTCGACAATGAAGTCAGTGAGCAGAAAGCCGCGACCTTTATTGATTTGATCTACAAGACTCAAACCGACTACATCACTGTCTCCACCATGACCAACGTGCAATGGACAGCGTTCTGCCAAACGGCGAACCGCGAGCATCTGTTGGAGGACGAGCGGTTCTCAACACCCGCTCTCCGTGACGCAAACGCGGATGAGCGGTTGCGCTTGATCCAGGATGCCCTTATGGAACGGCCCGCCGCCGAATGGCTAAAGATACTGGATGACGCCGGTGTTCCCTGCGCGCCGGTTCTGACTCGCAAGCAAATGATCACCCATCCGCAGGTGTTAGCCAGCGGCACTGTTGTCGAGTACGATCATCCGAATGCCGGTCGACTGCGCCAAGCCCGCCCGGCCGCGCGGTTTGAAGGTACACCCGTCGGCATTCGCCACGGTGCCCCTGTTCTGGGGGAGCATACCCACGATATCCTCGGCGAAGTCGGTTACAGCACGGCAGAGATCGAAGCCATGGTCGAAGATGGAGTTTTGATCGCGCAGCCAACGAATAAAGCGAGCTGACATCGAGATGCCTTTTCACCTCTATAACCGACCGGGCTCCGGCGGCTTCGTTGTCGAAGCAGCCCTTGTGCTGGCCGGAGCCGATTTTAAATTGACGGAAATGGACTCGAAGCCCGGCACACCCCTGCCCGAGAGTTTTCGCAATTTCAATCCTTGGGGTCAAATGCCCACCCTCGTTCTGCCCGACGGCACGACGATGACCGAAACGGCAGCCATCTTGCTGCATCTAACCGGCTGCTTTCCGGACGCAAAAATGGCGCCAACACCAGGGACGTCGGCGCACGGAAAATTCCTTCGTTGGATGGTCTTCGCCAACGTCAATCTATACGAGGCCGTGGCACGTCGCGGCTACCCTTTCCGATACACCGACGATGAAGACGGGTACGAAGCCATACGTTCGGCGGCCATTCGAAGAATGCGCGAGGCCCTCGAAGTCCTGGAGACCGATATCGCAAGTCCATTCTTGCTGGGGGATGATATGACCATCGCCGATGTATACATGGCCATGTTCTATATCTGGCGTCGGGGCGCCGTGGATGCCCCGCGACTTGAAGCCCTCACCGACAAAGTTCGAAATCATCTAGTCATCGGCCCCATATGGCGGCGTCATTTCGGCGACCGTTAGGAAAAGCGTTCATCATGAAAATCGACAGGTCCCTGTTCCACCCTTACTACAAGGCAGAACCCTATTGGTGGGAAGCCGCGCGCCCGGGCACGGACCATGCGAGCGACCTGCCCGAGCAGACAGAGATTTTCTGATCGGTAGTGGCTATTCCGGGCTCTCTGCCGCGCTCGAGCTATCGCGCAACGGGCGCAACGTCACGGTCGTCGATGCTCTCGCCTTCGGTGAAGCCGCGAGTAGCCGCAACGGAGGCGGAGTCAGCGCCGGGGTGAACATCGGCAAGGGTATCTCCGGCGGGCCCGGCCAAGCCAACCGCGAGGGCGGACAAGTCCAGCTAATCGAGAATCTATTGCACTAAAGCCTCGCCGTTTATGAGAACGTCAACACGCTGATCGAACGTGAAGGCATCGAGTGCCATTTCGAGCGCCGGGGACGCTTCGTCGGCGCCTTTACCCCGACGCATTTCGAAGAAATGAAGAAAAAAGCGGAGATGCTCAACCGCGTCATTCAAATCGATGCCGAGATCATCCCGCGATCGGAACAACGGCGTGAGATTGGCAGCGATTTCTATCACGGCGGCATGACCGTTGGGCGCGCGGGTAAATTGCACCCGGCGCTCTTCCACAAAGGGCTGCTCGACACATGTCACCGCGCCGGGGTCACGCTCTGCGCCCACACGAAGGTCGACGAATAGACAGATCAATCGGCCAGTTCATCCTGAAGACATCAAAGGGTGAATGCCGGGCGGAACAAGTGATCGTTGGCACCAACGGTTATACCGGGGAGTTGGCCCCAAAACTGCGCCGCCGGATCGTGCCCATCTCAAGCCAAATCATCGCGACCGAAGAATTGCCCAAAGATGTCGCCCGGGAACTTATTCCAAACGGCCGCACGATTTCCGAAAGCCCGCGGATCACTAGCTACTATCGCCTACTACCCGGTGACCGGCGTGTCATGTATGGCGGCCGTGCCCGTTTCGAAAACGTTGATCCAGATGTCAGTGCAACTCTGCTGCACAAGATGATGACTGATCGTTGGCCGCAGTTGAAGGATGCTCGAATCACGCATTCATGGTCCGGTTTCGTCGCCATGACCTTGGATGCCCTTCCTCACATGGGCCAAGAAGACGGATTGCATTTCTGCACCGGTTGCAACGGCAGCGGTGTCGCAATGATGACCTATCTGGGCCAGCAAGTAGCGCGCCGCATCTTGCAAGACGGTCAATCGGATAGCGCCTATGGCAGCATTGAATTTCCGAAAATTCCGGTTCCATTCTATTCGGGAAATCTTTGGTTCCTGCCGATTATTGGAAATTATTACCGCTACCTCGACCGCAAAGACCGGCGTCTCGGCGGCGAATGATCCTATAAAAGGCCGAGCGAGCGGAAGCTCTGATGACCGTTCCGTCCAATCACAATGTCATCGTGAAACACGATGCCGAGTTTCTCCACTGCTTCCGTCACTTCGCGCGTGATCTTGATATCGCCTACCGACAGTGTTGGATCGCCCGACGGATGGTTGTGCACCAGGATTAAGACTGATGCACCCAACTCTAGCGCGCGTTTGACGACTTCGCGGATATAAAGCGGTGCGTGGTCGACCGCGCCGCGCTGCTGTAATTCGTCCGCAATTAATGTGTTCTTACGGTCTAGGAACAAAAGGCGGAGTTGTTCGACTTCCTCATGTGCAATTGCGGCGCGGCAATACTCGACAAGCTATGTCCAAGATGAGATCGTGTCGCGACCGACGGCGCGTTCCCGCAATAGCCGGAGCGAAGATGCCTGCGCCAGCTTGATCGCCGCGACCACTGTGTCGCCAAGACCCGGGATGCTTCTCAATCGTTCGACATCAGCGCTCACAACACCGGCGAAGTCGTTGAAGCGGTCGATGATATCCTTTGCGAGCGGTTTCACATCGCGGCGCGGAATGCCGAGCATCAATAACAGTTCGAGCAATTAGTAATCCGGCATCCCTTCGCCCATCGTCGCGAGAAAGCTCACGCGCAGTCGCTGTCGATGCCCTGTATGGCTCGGTGTTTCTTGCGGTTTCTTGTCGAATAGATCCTGACCCATGACAGAGTAATGGACAGATCAAGGCTGTTAACCGCCCACAGCGCGCCACCAAACAGGCGTTAGTCGTAAGGTGGGCAGCTCCAACTTTTGGATGACAGCGTAAAAATCTCGAACCCGTCCGATGTCACGCCAAGACTGTGCTCGAACTGAGCCGAAAGCGAGCGGTCTTTTGTTACCGCTGTCCAACCATCCTGCAAGATTTTCGTGTGATACTTGCCCGCATTAATCATCGGTTCAATGGTGAAGAACATGCCTTCAACCAAACGTGGTCCTGTGCCGGGTTCTCCAAAATGCATCACGCTTGGCGGTGAGTGAAATATGCGCCCCAATCCGTGACCACAGAAATCTCGCACAACCGAAAATCGCCGATCTTCCGCATAGGATTGAATGGCGTGACCGATATCGCCAAGCGTTACACCAGGGCGCACGATTTCGATCGCGCGCATCATACATTCATATGTCGTTTGCACGAGATTCTTGGCTCGCACACCAACCTTATCGCCAACCAGGAACATGCGGCTCGTATCACCATGCCAAC
>CAXAGK010000293.1:0-5332 GCA_963968305.1 uncultured Rickettsiales bacterium
CTTCCAAAATTTCGCGGCCGGTCAACACCCCTTCACCGACCGAGGCATAAAGTTCAGTTTCATCCTCGACATCTAGTTTCTTCAGAACGCCCTTAATTGCCTTGCGAGTCAATTCATAGCCGTCACGGCTAAAGGCTTTCTCGACGATCTCTCGGCCCAAGTTTTCGTATTGCTCAACTCGTTGGCTGCGGATGAAACGACGAATGCAGGCGCGCGCCTTGCCGCTGGCCACAAAGGCCTCCCATGCGGGTGACGGGGTCTGCGCCTTGGAAATGGTAATTTCGACCTGATCGCCGTTCTTCAAGCGAGTGCGCAACGGCATGATGCGGCCGTTGATCTTTGCCGCGACACAAGTATTGCCGATATCCGTATGGATAGCGTAGGCGAAATCAACCGGGGTAGCATTGAACGGCAACGCAAACAAGTCGCCTTTCGGCGAGAAACAAAAGACTTGGTCGGCAAACATCTCGAGCTTGGTATGCTCGAGGAACTCTTCCGGCTCCGCAGCATGTTCCAGTATTTCCAACAGCTCGCGCAGCCAACGGTACTGCATGCCGTCCTTCGACGGCCCGGGCACGCCTTGCTTATATTGCCAATGCGCGGCCACACCGAGCTCAGCCACCTCGTGCATTTCAGGGGTTCGGATTTGCACCTCAACCCGCTGGCTTTGCGGCCCCATCACGCCGGTATGAATCGATTTGTAGCCGTTCGGTTTCGGGATCGAGATGTAATCTTTAAACCGACCCGGCACGACCTGATATTGACTGTGGATCACCCCGAGGGTCCGGTAACAGCTCTCCACATCTTCAACAATGATCCGGAACGCGACGATATCCGACAATTGTTCAAATTCGACATCCCGGCGCTGCATTTTCCGCCAGATGGAATAAGGTTTCTTCTCGCGGCCCAAAACCTTGGCAACAACCCCCTCTTCGGCGAGCGTCTCCTTCAGCTCTTCGACGACAAGTCCGACAAGGTCATCGCCACGTTCGCGCAAAAATCCCAGCCGATTTACGATCGATGCCCGCGCATCTGTGTTCATCTCCTGAAAAGCGAGATCTTCCAACTCGTCTTTCCAATCGCGAATTCCAATTCGCTCCGCCAAGGGTGCGTATATATCCATGGTCTCGCGCGCTATCCGAACGCGCTTTTCCGGATTGGTGATATAAAACAAGGTCCGCATGTTGTGGAGCCGATCGGCCAGCTTCACCAGCAAAACGCGGATATCTTCCGACATCGCCAAAAGCAGCTTGCGGAAATTTTCCGCCTGTTTCGTTTGATCCGATTGCAGTTCCAGTTGACCTAGTTTGGTCACACCATCGACCAAACGAGATACTTCGTCTCCAAATAGACGCTCTATATCCTCCAATGTCGCAACCGTGTCCTCTACGGTGTCATGCAGAAGACCTGTGACGATGGACGCGGTATCAAGTTTTTTCTCAGAGAGAATGCCTGCGACTTCAACAGGATGCGAGAAATACGGGTCGCCCGACGCGCGCTGCTGGCTGCCATGTGCCTTCATAGAAAAAACATAGGCGCGATTGAGTGCATTCTCATCCGCACCTGGATCGTAACCCCGGACTTTCTCAACCAATTGGAATTGTCGCATCATGCCGGCCATCTCCTTCGGCATGACGCCGTGGCGCCCTTCAGGTTACCTCAACGCAGCCCGATCAAACAACTAGTCGTCGATGATATTTTCCGAACTGTAGCCGGAGTTCTTATCGTCGATGCTGTTGGAGCCCGAGACCGAGACATCCATACCCGCTTCGTTGGCCAAGGAGGCAGCGGTCATCATTTCGATTTCGTCATCTTCCTCGGGCTCGTCGACCTCGATGTGCTTTTGCAGGCCTCGGACCAGTTCTTCGCGCAATTCATCCAACGGTACGGTCTCATCCGCGATTTCCCGCAAAGCGCAAACCGGATTCTTATCATCATCCCGCTCAACGGTCAGGACGGAGCCCGACGAAATTTCGCGACTACGTTTGGCCGCCAACATGACGAGTTCAAAACGATTAGGAATCCGCTCGACGCAATCTTCGACGGTGACACGGGCCATGGGTGTTCGCTCTCATAAGCTAATTGTGCTGAATTGATGGATCAATATATTTAATAAACCTGCCGATGCAAGGTAAAAATAGCGATGCGACGCCATTTCCATAAGAAATTTGAACGGCTTAAGCGGCGAGATTAACTAATAAATTGCGCCGTCCTCTTGCAACGCGTTCAAGCGCCGCGTAAGTAACAAGAACAAGAAAATACAGCGCCGACAGTCAGCAAATTGGGTCGGGTCGTCATATTCTATTCACCGGATTGTAACGGACAATATTTAATGGCTATTGATATTCACAACGACGAGAAAATAGCATTATTCATCGATGGGGCGAACCTATACGCCGCCGCAAGGGCGTTGGGCTTCGATATCGATTACAAAAAATTACTTGAAGTATTCCGTAAACGTGGCCGTTTCATCCGTGGGCTTTATTATACCGCCCTAGTGGAAGATCAGGAATATTCGCCGATTCGACCCTTGGTCGATTGGCTCGACTATAACGGCTTCACCATGGTGACCAAGCCGACCAAGGAATTCACTGATCCCTTCGGCCGCCGTAAGATCAAGGGCGATATGGATATCGAACTGGCCATCGACATGATGGAAATGGCGCCGTATTTGGATCACGTCATTCTGTTCTCGGGCGACGGAGATTTCCGCCGCCTCGTCGAGGTTGTGCAACGCAAAGGCGTCAAGGTGAGCGTCGTCAGCACCGTAAAGTCCTCACCGCCGATGGCGGCGGACGAATTGCGCCGCCAAGCCGACCAATTCATCGAATTGCAGGATCTCGCCTCCGAGATCAGCCGCGCGCACCAGCCGCGCCAAGATCATCACCACTACCAAGATGACGACCCCGAGGACGAATTCTACGACGACTACGACGACGAACCGATCATAGAAACTGTTTGATTTCCTAAATCCATGTCCTTGGAACTCCCAGGTCGCGACTGCGCGCTCTGCCCTCGTCTAGTCGAATTTCGCTTACAAAACCGCGATGCATATCCGGATTTCCACAATGCGCCGGTCGATAGTTTCGGACCTTTGGACGCACGCATGCTCGTCGTTGGGCTCGCACCGGGACTGAAGGGCGCCAATCGGACGGCACGCCCCTTCACCGGCGATTACGCGGGCGATTTGCTCTATCCGACACTCTCTACATTCGAATTTGCGACGGGCACCTATGCCGCGCGACCGGATGATGGTCTCGAATTGCGCGATTGCCGGATCACCAACGCGGTGCGATGCGTGCCACCGCAGAACAAACCGGTCGGCGCGGAAATCAACACCTGCCGCCCATTTCTGATCGACGAGATTGCCGCCATGTCCCAGCTAAGGATTATCCTGGCGCTGGGTTCCATCGCACATAATTCGGTAATCCGGACGTTAGGACACAAACAAAGCGCCTATAAGTTCGGTCATGCCGCTGCCCATGACTTACCGGACGGCCCGCTGTTGATCGACAGCTATCATTGCTCGCGCTATAACACGAACACCGGCCGACTGACGACAGAGATGTTCCACGACGTGTTCAGATTAATCCGCGAATGGCTCGATTGATCAGAACTTCTGCCCGATCACCTTGCGATTGGCGTTGATGCGGCGCAGATCTTCGATGCCCTCGATGACTGCCACAGCACCCGGGATTTCGTGATCTTCCGCTTCTAGTTCCTTCATATTGACCCAACCCGCATACACATGCGCGGTCCGGTCGGTAATAATCCCCGCCGAGATCAACGTCTTGGCAAGCACGCGGAAGACGTTATTGCCGTCCTTCAACTCGTTGCGGCGTTCATCATCATTATAGGTCTCGCGTACCGCGTCGCGCACCCATTCCCAATCGAGGCCGAATTGCGCATAGACGACCCGTTTTTGGCGCACGTTAACCAGGTTGAATAATAGAGATTCAAAGCACCCCGCCGCCCAATCTTCGACCTTGTCGCGCTCGTCCGGAGACAGATTCACGATCGTCTTATCAGCCCAAATCTTGCCGAATTTATGGTGAAAGGCTTCATCCGTCATCACCAGTTGCACGAGACGCTTCAACACCGGGTCGCGCGCATGTTTGTGAAGGTTCGCGAACGCGCCCATCGCCAGCCCTTCCAAAAGCATTTGCATGCCGACGAGCTTTTTATAGACGACCGGCGTCTTGATCAGGCCTTCCAGCAAATCGCCCAAGACCTCGCCAACGGGGTAGGCATTGCCCCAGCGAGATTTCATATAATAGGAAAACCCAGTGACGTGGCGAGCTTCTTCTCGAGCCTGATTGGTCGCATATTCCTGCGCGCCCGCATCCAACAGAATATCGGCGAGGCCGGTCGACAGGTTCAGCGCCCCTTGTTCGCCATGAATGATATTTGAGATTTGCCAGCGCATGATCTCATTGCCGAGCTTGATCTGCTGCCCTTCATCGAGGCGGTCGAGCACCGCGCCGCGCAATTCCTGAATGCGTTCCGGCGGCATGAGGTATTCTTTTGCCATGTCGAACGGCTGGTCGAAATCGACATAGTTCTTGTCGTTCGGATCCCAGAAATGATCGTGAGTTGCAGAGATAATCTCATCGAAATCGTGCGAACGGTTGTCGTATCGATCGACATCGATCATCGCACGGAAATCGTCCCGCGAGACCGTCTCGTAGGCGGCGTCGCGGATCAGGTGATCATCGGTCTCTGCACTGGTACGTACTTCATCAGGCATGGCAATTCTCCCTGTTGTAATAATACGCACTTTGGCCCGAAAAGCGAGTGCGGAAGACAGCCCTGGCCCAACCGGAAATTCGCCTCAGTTTCCTATCCAATATGGCAACGGCGGAGGACGTATGATGAACAGGCTCCACGGTAAAGTGGCTTTGGTGACGGGTGGCGGCGGCGGAATTGGTCGGGCGACGGCAACGCGTTTCGCGGAAGAAGGTGCAAAAGTCATTGTCGCCGATATCGATGAGACCGAAGGCGAGAAGACCGCCAAAGTCGCGAACGAGAGCGCCGACAATAGCGGCGGCCAAGCCGTCTTCGTACGGACCGATGTCACCGAAAGCGACAGTGTCGCGGCGGCCGTGGCGGCAGCGACGGAGAAATTTGGACGGCTCGACATCTTGCACAATAACGCGGGCGGCTCGACCAATGCGGATGGGCCCATCGACGAGGTACCGGACGAGGAATTCTGGCGCGCCATTAAGCTCGATCTCTACGGCACCTTCGTTTGCTGCCGGAACGCAATTCCGGCGCTACGTGCGGCCGGCGGTGGATCGATCATCAATATGTCGTCGGTGGTGGCGCTGATGGC
>CAXAGK010000294.1:0-5290 GCA_963968305.1 uncultured Rickettsiales bacterium
CATCGGGTGGCGCTCCGTCGATTGCACGTAATGGTCGGGATAGAATTCGAGCCTAGTGTTATCCATGAAGACGGTACGCTTGGCACCGTTGACGTCTTGCTTGTGGCCGTACGAAATTGCTCTTCGTCGAGCGTAAAAATCACGCATTGATGGACATATAACGACCAACCGTCATAGTCGGTGACCCACGCCATATTCGACGGATCGGTGGCGATCAGAAGGTCGATGCCGCGCTCTTCCATGGTGCAGCGGGTCTTGGCGATACGCGTTGCGTATTCGGTCCTGCTGAATGGTATTGCGTCGTTGGAGAGAGGCATGCTCTCGTCTCCTTATCCGAATGCGAAGCCTTCGTAACCATTGGCAACAACGTCCTCGCATTTCTTGAAATAGGCCGGTATCCCGCCGTAATAAGGCAAAAAGACCCGCGCCTTACCCGCCACGTTCGCGCCGACATACCAGCTGTCCGCGACGGATTTCAGGCCGACATTGCCTAATTCTTGATGATGGTCCCACCAAGCTTTCTCGGCATCGGCCTCCGCTTCGATGGTCTTGTAACCTTTCGATTTCGCATGGCCGAGACAATCGGCAATCCAATCCACATGCTGTTCGATGGTCGGCAACATGTTAGAGAAGACTGAAGGGCTGCCGGGACCGGTGACGGTAAACAGGTTTGGGAAATCGACTATCGCGAGGCCGAGATATGACGAGGGCCCATCGGCCCAGCGCTCTGCAAGGCTGGCGTCGCCGCGCCCGCGAATGTCAACACGTGTCAAAGCACCGGTCATGGCGTCGAAGCCGGTGGCGATTACCAAGGCGTCGATCTCGAAATCTTGTCCATGCGCCCGCACGCTGGTCGGCGTAATCGCCTCGATGGGATTGTCGCCGACATCGACCAAGACGACGTTGTCCCGGTTATAAGTTTCGAAATAATCGATATCGACGCAGAACCGCTTCGCGCCGATGATGTTTTTCGGGCAGAGATTCTCGGCGGTCTCAGGATCGTCGACGAGGGCGCGGATTTTGTCGCGCACGAATTCAGCGGCGATATCGTTGGCACTCTTATCCATCATCAAATCGCCGAAGGCGCTCATGAATCCAAGGCCGCCGCGTTGCCAGTTACTTTCGAATGCAGCGTTGCGTTCCTCCGGCGTGGCGTCGTGGATCGAGCCTTGATTGTAGACCACGTCGAGGCCCCCGCCGGTTGTCTTCGCTCGCGCCCGCATTTCCGTGTAATGCGCCTTGATCTTTTTCTCGACATCAGGATCGAGCGATCCGTTATTGGCGGGCACGGCGTAGTTGGCCGTCCGCTGGAAGACCGTGACCTGTTTGGCTTCCCGCGCGACATGCGGGATTGATTGGATTGCGGACGAACCGGTGCCGATTACCGCGACCCGTTGGCCAGTAAAATCCACTTTCTCGTGGGGCCACAGCGCAGTGTGATAGGTTGGCCCGTCAAAGTCATCCAATCCGTCGATCTTCGGCCAGTTGGGGGCGGAGAGACAGCCGGTCGCCATCACATAGAAGCGTGCCGTCGTCTTGGTTCCATCCTCCGCGTCGAGCGTCCACCGCGACGTCGACTCGTCGTAGCGCGCGGCCTTCACCCGGGTATTAAATTGAATATCGCCGCGCAAGTCGTAACGCTCCGCGACGTGGCGCGCATAGTTGAGGATTTCAGGTTGCGGGGAATAGCGTTCGGACCACGACCATTCCTGCTGTAGATCATCGTCGAACTGGTAGGAGTACTGCATACTCTCTACATCGCAGCGCGCACCCGGATAGCGGTTCCAATACCAGGTCCCACCTACATCGGTTCCAGCTTCCAGCACCCGTGCGCTCATGCCGAGGCCGCGCATCCGGTGCAGCAAATACATCCCGGCAAACCCTGCGCCCACGATGACGATGTCATATTCTCGTTCGCTCATAGTGCTCAGACCCTCTGATGAATATGCGTTTATTTTTCCCATGCGGGCGCAGGTGCGGCAAGCCCGCCCCCCACGCTAATCCTCCCCCGCAAGCGGGAGAAGGTTAGCGTGGGGGAAATGGGTGCTCTTATACCTTCCGGGTTAAATACCGCACTGTCTTGGAAGTGCCTGGAAGTGTCGCCTGTCCCACCTCATTGAATCTCATACGTGCATGAAACGCGTTCGAGCCCGGGTTGGACGGCATTAAATTCACTTCCCAACCAATCGTCTCGGCACCGGCTGCCTGCGTTCGTTCGAACAAGTCCAAACACAGCCGCTGGGCGATTCCGAAACCTTGATAACTCTCCGCCCCGATAATCCGGTCGATATACACAAAGCGGGGAAATCGCGCACGGGACCATTGAATATTAACGCCGTCATAATCAGCGTCCTGCTTCTCACCCATCCGTCGGCAGGTCGAAGAAGAACAGCGCGCCTTCGCCGAATGTAGACTCGAAATCCAATTTGCCGCCGTGACGCTGGACGATGGGCTTCGAGATGCTGAGGCCCAGGCCCGTGCCGCCCGACTGCCGGGTGTCGCTATTATCACCTTGGGCGAAGGTGTCGAATACCCTTTCTTGGAAATCCAATGGGATACCCTTGCCGTAATCCTGCACCGAAACCTGGCAGCGGTCCTCGACAAGCGTGAGACTGATCTCAACTTGGCCACCTTTGTGTGAGAACTTGGCGGCATTGGTGAGTAGGTTCACCATAACTTGTGAGATGCGGCGCTCATCCAGCACTGCTGGAGGCTCGTCAAAAAAAGTTTTGTCCACACGAAACCGACGTCAAACTGTTCCGCATAGGCCATCGTCGTGGAGCCCACCTGGCACGGAACCCTTGAGAGATCATGATGCATGAAGGAATAGTCGAGTGTTCCGGCCTCGGTTCGCTCCATATCCTGGATGCCGTAGACCAGCACACCTAAGCGTTCGCTGTTACGGAGCGCGTTCTCGGCCAGTTCTTGCGCGTCAGCTCGCCAACAGCACCACTGGCGAGCAATCCCAGCGAACCGTGGATAGAGGTCAGCGATGTGCGGAGTTCGTGGGTTATGGTGTTAAGGAACTCAGTTTTGGCTTGGCTAGTGGCTTCGGCTTGGCGTCTCGCTAATTGCAGTTCTTCTTCGGATTTTTTTACTTCGGTGATGTCGACTTGTACCGAGACGAAACCGCCATTTGCCATGCGGCGGTCGTTGGTTCTGATCCAGCGGCCGTACTTGAGTTGCACCGTGAAAAATCTGGTAAGAGATTCTCTGTAGGATTTTTTGCGCTCCAGATAATCCGCGCCGATGATAACATTTCCCTGGCGGGCATCGATCTCGCCTAATTCGCGGAAATGCACCCCGGGCCGGGCTTGCTCTTGCGTGTAATTGTACATCCCGCGGAAGGCTTTGTTGCACACGACGCATCATAGGCAACGAAAGCCTCTTCCATACTTTCGAGGGCGTCCAGGAGGATGCCGGTGTCGTGCGTCTCGTTCGGGTCCATTGTCATCCCCAGCAGCTTAAATTATTTGAAATGGAGATTTCTTTCGTCCTCCAATTCTACCCGTCTTGTATGGTAAATATCTTGCGCGCACCTGACCCGAGGTCGAACCCGTTATTGTCAAGTCTTGCCAAAATCTCGCGTATCGCCAGAATCACTTTGACGTATTTGTAACAGGATAGCTGTTCGATGAACGATATTACACCCCACAAGACGCTCTCCGCCGAAGAGCACGCACGCGAAATGGCCGACTACATTGCCGAAGGTACTCGTCGAGCCCATGAGATACGCAATCGTGGGCCGATAAAACGCGGTGCCGACGGTAAGCTCGATCAAGATATTTTAGACGCCTATTGGGAGCATGGCTTCTATGTCTTTGAAGGTGTCGTGGGCGCGAAGGAACTGGCCGAATTACGGGCCGATGTAGAGCGTATGCTGGAACATGCCCCGATCGATCCGAAAAGTGATACCGATGCCAAGGGACGTCCGGCATTTGGCAGTGAATTCACCCGGCCACCCTATCGTTACGCCCGTCCACTCAGTGATCCACTCGGTGGAACCGACAAGAACAAAGGCCGTCATCCGGCCGCCATGTACGAGGCCATTCCGGCGAAGGATACGCCCGCGTGGACGGTGCAGAACTTGCACGGCAACTTGCAGCTAATGGACACGACCTTGACGCTCTATGGTCATCCGGGATTGCTTGTGGTGGCGGAAGCAGTGCTCGGTCCTGATTTCGTGCCGTATAACGAAGTGACTTTCATTAAGGAACCCGGTCTCGGACCCTCGGTCGCTTGGCATCAGGATGGGACTACTCATTGGGATTCGAACGATTGGGACCATGGCGCGCATGGCTTTAACTTCATGACCCAACTCTACCCAAGCACGGCGGCGAATTGCGTTTGGATTCTGCCGGGCAGTCATAAGATGGGAAGGGTAGATATCCGGAAGATGGTGAAGGAAGCGGGCTCGGATCGGATCGATGGCGCTATTCCGCTGCTCTGTAATTCCGGCGATACGTTTATCTTGAACCGGCAAGTGTTGCATGGCTCTTTCGCCAACACCTCGGACGAGCGTCGCGTAACGCTGAATGCCGGTTTTTTCCCGCGCCACCGGGTCCAGGATATGACGGTGCAGCATTTGGATGACCGGGTCGTAACTTTCGACGACGAACACATCCACGAACGTAGCCGCATGGTCCAGATCGGTATCGATGCGCGTCGACAACGCTTCCCGGACGAGGCACCGTATCGTTATGCACCGTTGGCGGGTGAGCTGGATGAAAACCGTTGGAATGAGGAAACGCGCCGGTCCGTGGTGAAAAATTATAACCTGCGGGATATGTATATATAGCGCCAGGCGGCCCCCACTCTCACCCTCCCGCTTGCAGGGAGGGGTTAGAGTGGGGCAATTACTGTGTTACCTGCCTCGCACGTCCTTCAAACTGGCGTCGTCGATCTTTGCGTCTAAATCGATATCTTCCTCGCCCGGCACCCTAATCGTCGTGAACTTGAATTCGGGTGCGGCGGCTGGGACCGTGGCGTCGTATCCCAATTTCGAACTGATACCCTCTCGGCTTGAGGGGTCGAGCTTCGAGCCTTGGGCGTTATGGACAGTGATCAAATCGGTATCCGCCTGAAATCGGGTTGCAACCGCCCATTCCACTTTGTCACTGTCGTGAATATCGACGTCCGCGTCCACGACGATAGCCTGCTTGATGTCGTAATGGGCGCCGAACGCGGCCATCAGGATATTCTTGGCCTCGCCCGGTTTCGGGTTCTCGACCTGGATGACGAGATGATAACGGCACACACCGCCCATGGTCAGATAGGCATTGCGAACGCA
>CAXAGK010000295.1:0-5286 GCA_963968305.1 uncultured Rickettsiales bacterium
CCGGTTTCGTGCGGATAGCATAGGTGAGCGCGTCGATCGAACCGCGTAATGTGGTTACTCGGTACCCGCAGGCGCGCAATTCTCGGCAGACAAGCTTTGCAACCGTCTTATTCGGTTCGACCAGCATGATTTCCACATCCACTTGCACGATATTGTCCATATCGATAGGCGTGCGGACGGGCAGGCTTCGAGAAAAGGTTTGAATATCCGCTTCCGTGCGATCATTGTTGACGATTTCGTGCAAGGTTGAGGAATAGAATTGCAGATTGGCGATAATCTTCTGCTTAGCAATTTGGAGACCATCCAAATACTCGCACAACCGATATAGCGTGATATCGAAAATATCGTCTCAAGGCCACGCCCCTGGACCCGTAGAACGGAGAATGCGGCCAACAGATAAAAAAAATTCGGAGCTAGCCTTGGAAGTGTCCGAACTGACGTTTCCCAATGCTACGTCGAAGTCGTTCAGAGCGTCATTCGTCTCGTCTAAATACTCGCGGACGGGTCGATCGCGAATTTGTTCATCAATCATCGGCTCATATCTTTTACAGCTCCGCTCGCCCGCAAAGAGACCTTAACTGCCTACTCTGGTAATGACAACTACTCCGCCGGTTTGCCGGCCGGATGCTGGATTAGACGGGCATAAATATCGCGGACAGCTAACGCTTTCTCTTCGACCAAAAGTCTCAAAACGTCAAACGTCTCCACCTCAGCCACGCGGCATAGCGCATTCGCTTGCCCCGCCGGCGGTTGCCCATCTTCCAGGCGTTCAGGGCCGATTAGTCGGATAATCGATTGCAGACCTTGCCATAGTTTTAGCGCGGACATCAAAACATCGGCGTCATTGGAGGAAAGTGCGTTTGCGGTCGATAGTTTCCGCAACGCTTCCATTGTCGTCGGCGACAGCACAGTCGGATCGTCCGGGCCGAGGGAGAGTTGGAAATTCTGTGCGATGAACTCGATGTCCACCAAGCCCCCACGATGATGCTTGATATCCCAAATTGATTCACCACGATGTTCGCCTGCCATGCGGCTCCGCATATGATCGACCTCGCAAATGAGTTTGTTGGCATCGCGCGGCATGATCAGTAAATCGTGGATTCCGTTACTGATCTGCGCTTGCAGCTCCGTCGGACCGGAAATCGGGCGCGCCCGGGTGAGAGCCATGAACTCCCAGGTCCAAGCGGAATCCTTGAGGTAATCGAAATACCCGCCCAGGCGGACGGCGATAGGGCCCTTGTTTCCGGATGGCCGGAGGCGAAGATCAATTTCGTAGAGCTTGCCTTCGCCCGTCGGGGCGCTGATAGCGCTGACGATCCGTTGCGCGAGACGCATGAAGTAGACGCTCGGCGCTAATGGCTTTTTACCATCCGATGCGTCCACGTCATCGTCGTGGTGATAGACGAATACAAGGTCGAGGTCCGAGCCATGCATCAGTTCCCGCCCGCCAAGCTTTCCATAGGCGATGGCCGACATACCCGCACCGGCGATCCGTCCGTGTTGTGCGGCGAATTCATCCTCGACCGCGGGGACCAAGACACGGATGACCGTCTCCGCGACCGAGGTTAGGGCGAGGCCGGCGGCAATGCCGTCGGTGATTCCTCTTAAGACCTGGATGCCGATCCTGAATTTATGATCGTTGGTCCACCGCCGGGTGATATCGAGAATATGCTCGAAATGATCCGCTTCCTTGAGCGCTTCCCGCAGGTCCGTTTCCATGGTCTCGCCGTCTTCGATCGGGCGGTCGAATTCGTCCGATAGGACGTAATCGAGCAAATGTGGATTCCGGCTTAGCCAATCAGCCAGCAGCGGTGCGTTACCCATGACCATTGCCACCAGGTCGAGGAGATTGGGATTTGCGTGGAGCAGCGAGAGTAATTGCACTCCAGCGGGTAGACGACTGAGGAATTCGTCGAATTTGGCGAAGGCGAAATCTGGATTGGCGGTGCTCGCAAGCGCATGCAGGAGCTGTGGCATGAGTTCTGTCAGCAGTTGGCGAGACCGTTCGCTGCGGGTTGCCCGGTAGCGCCCATGATGCCAAATGCGGACGGTATTGAAGACTTTCGACGGGTCGGTATAACCCATCCCCTCAAGTGTCGCTTGTGTGTCTGGATGAAGCTCATTGCCCGTGAAGACGAGCGAACCTTTTCCCCCTAAGTCTTCGGAATCACCGAATAGATTGCCATAGTGCTGCTCGACACAATGTAACCGGTCCAAGAGCGCTTTTCCGAAGGAAGCGGTGTCGTCATAGCCCGAAAAGATGGCGATCTCCTCGACCTTGTCGTCGGTCTTCGGCATCTCGTGGGTTTGCTTGTCGTCCACCATTTGCAGGCGATGTTCGATGCGGCGAAGAAATCCGTACGCTTCCTTGAGTTGGCCCGCTGTCTCCGCCGCTACGCGGCCGTGTTCAACCAAAGTGTCCAACACGCCGGATAGTTCGCGTCCGCGAAGTTCAGGATTCCGCCCGCCCCAGATCAGTTGCTGGGTTTGGGCGAAGAATTCGATTTCGCGAATGCCGCCCCGGCCGAGTTTTATGTTGTGGCCGTTGACGGCTAGGGTATAACCACCCCGATGGGCATTGATCTGCCGTTTGACGGAATGAATGTCCTGGATGGCTGCAAAATCGAGGTTTTTTCGCCATACGAATGGCCGTAGATGATGCAGGAAATCTTCGCCGAGTTCTATGTCGCCTGCGACAGGTCGCGCTCGGATCATCGCCATGCGTTCCCAGTTTTGGCCGACGCTTTCGTAATAGGTCTCAGCGGCGATGGTTGAGATAGCGACCGGCGTTGTGCCGGGGTCTGGCCGCAACCGCAAATCTGTCCGGTGAACGTATCCGTCCCCTGTGCGTTCCTCCATGATGCGCACGAGATCTCGTGTCGCCCGCACAAACGCCGGCCCGAGGGTCTCTTTGTCTTCGACTTCGACCTTGTCCGGGTCATAGAGCACGATCAAATCGACGTCGCTGGAATAATTCAGCTCGCACGCGCCCAGCTTGCCGAGGGCGAGCACGACATAGCCCGATCCGACTTCCGGATCGTCTTCGTTGACGAGGGTGAGACGTCCGGCTTTAGCGTGCATGCGCAAGACGTGGCGGACACCAAGGGAGAGAGACTCGTCAGCAAAGGTACTGAGGGACCGCATAACCTTGTCGACGTCCCATACCTCGGAAATATCACCGACGGCGATTGTTAGGGCTGCGTTCCGCTTGGTTTCGCGCAGAAAGCTCATCAACTTATTGGTATCGTCTTCCGCGTTCATCGAATTCTTCAACGCCAATACGATCCTATCAAATGCGGCGTCGGGGCCTTTCGCCAGTAATTCACATGCGAAGACGGCGTCCCTTTGCAGGCAATGTGCTAGGAATGGGCTGTTCCCAGCCAATGCGTATAATAGTTTTTTGCCCGCCAGGTCATTGACGATAGAGTTGCAAAAAACGGCATCGGGAGAGTTTGACGTCCAGCGATCGATCGTGCGTTCAGCGTGATCCGGGTGGGTCGCATTCGGAAGGCGATTTGGGTCGAAGGAAAAGAGCATGAATTGCGCTAGCTTTCGATCTAAGAGTTATGAATATAGGGCAATAACGCTATGATGGCGTTGGACCGAATGGATTTTTCAAAGACGTGATCAGACGTACATCGATTATTGCCGTTGAATTGCTTGCGGGTTTGTTGGGCATTACAATTCTCCTTTTTGCTCTTTTGTGCTGGCGATTGAGCGAGGGCCCGATGTCGTTGGCTTTCGCGACCCAATATATCGAACGGGCGGTGAGTCTCGAAGAATCTGGCGTCGAAGTCAAAATCGAGGAGACGGCGCTCGTCTGGGCCGGTTGGGATAATGCATTCGATATCCGCGTCAACAATGCCACGGTCCTGGGGAGTGGAGGGAAAGTTTTGGCTTCATTGCCCGAAGTTTCCGTAGGATTTTCCATCTCAGCTTTATTCCGCGGCTTAATTGCACCAAATCGCCTTGAAGTCCACGGTCTGAGCGCGACTGTTGAGCGGGGCGGGGACGGTAAGTTCGTATTAGGCTTCTTCGCTCGTTCCGATAGTGTGGCCGATAAAGAGTTCGTAAATCGAATACCGGCCTATATTACCCTGCTATCCAAACCCGGAGATCCGTCTTCCGTCTTCGGTTATCTGGATAGTGTCCAAATTTCAGATGTCGATATCCGATATTTGGACCGCCCGAATGGTGGGGAATGGCATTCCCCCGATAGTGATATCGAATTGTTGCGGGGGGACGAGGGGATGGAAGCGATTGCGTCGATGGCGCTCGACTTCGGAGATCGCTCCACGCAGTTGAGAGCGCACGCTGTATTTGCGCCGGAACGTCCGGTCGTCGATATCGGTATTGAATTCGATAAGTTGTTTCCATCAGATTTCGCGGAACGGATCGCCCAGCTTCGGCAATTCGAAAAAATAAATCTTCCGTTATCGGGTCAGATTCGCGTGTTAGCGCAGCATTCGGGCACGGTCAATTCCGTCGCGTTCGATGTAAAGGGTGCCGGCGGATCCGTCGCCGGCAATGTCATTGTCGATGCCAATCAGGATTATGACATGACGATGAATATCGCTGGACTGCGGGCAACGACATTAGCGAATCTGTTACCACAAGTGTCGGCGATGGGGCAACTCGATACGCTGCTGGACGTTCGAGCCTCCGGTCGTATCGGGCCCGGCGGTCAGGTACGGCGTCTCGAACTAGAGACCCGTGGGGGCGCTGGAACGTTTCGGCTCGAAAAAGTTCTTCCCGAGCCAATAGAATTTGAGAGTTTCAACTTTAAGGCCAACATTAGGAATGGTTTCGATGGGGCCAGTATAAAGAGCGGATCGGTGGATTTCGGCGGACCCAAACTTGCCTTCGAAATTTCTGCGAACCGTATCGGGGACATAATGCGTGCCCGAATAGATGCGAAACTGCGCGACTTGGAAATGGCGGAGTTATCACGCTATTGGCCGGTCAATATAGGCACCTCCCTGCGACGATGGACGACCCAGAACATTCGCACCGGCAAAGTCGATGAAGGTAAATTAGGCTTGGTGTTGGAATTACCGGTCGACAATCCGCTTAATCCTATAATTCAATCGATAACCGGCACGCTCGAATATAGTGGCTTGGATGTTAGTTATTTCGAAGCCTTTCCCAAAGTGACCGGCGTCGTCGGAACTGCGACGTTTTCCGGTGACCGTTTCGATTTGGATATCTTGCGGGGCAATTTACAAGACATCACCTTGGACCATGGTGTTGTGCATTTGACGCAATTGGATACAGATCAAGAGCAGG
>CAXAGK010000296.1:0-5278 GCA_963968305.1 uncultured Rickettsiales bacterium
CCAAGGCGCGGGCGACGCCGTCGACGTGACTCTCGTCGGGGCCGGAGACGATGATCGCCGCCAGGCGTCCGAAAGGGGGCCAACCGCCTAGTTTTCGTTGCTCCGATTCCGCCGCCATGAAGGCGTCGCGCTCGCCCGCGACCAGGGCCTCCATGACTGGATGCTCTGGGTGATAGGTCTGCAACAACACCCGCCCGGGGCGCTCCTCTCTCCCGGCCCGACCTGCGACCTGGTGCAGAAGTTGGTATGTGCGCTCGCCGGCACGCAAGTCGCCGCCGTTCAGGCCCAAATCCGCATCAACCACGCCGACCAGGGTCAGTTTGGGGAAGTGATGGCCTTTCGCCACCAATTGGGTACCAATCAGGATGTCGATCTCATGATCTTGGACGCGGCGGACAATTTCAGCGGCGGCGCTGGGGCTCCAGATCGTGTCGCTGGTCATCAACTCGACGCGGGCTTCGGGATAAAGTGTCGCAACTTCCTCGGCCAACCTCTCAACCCCTGGGCCGCAGGCGGCCATGCGATCCTCGGCCTCGCATTCCGGGCAAATCTTGGGCATGCGGGTGAAATAGCCGCAGTGATGACAATTGAGGCGCCCGGCCAATCGATGCTCCACCAGCCATGAGGTGCAGTTCGGGCATTCCAGGCGATGCCCGCAGGTGCGGCAGAGCGTCAGTGGGGCGTAGCCGCGCCGGTTCAGGAACAATAACGTCTGTTCTTCTTGCTCCAAGGTCTCCGTGATCGCCTTTTGCAGGGGCGGCGAAATCCAAGTTTGCCGCTGCGGTGGGTCTTTCCGCAAATCGACTAGGGATATTTCCGGCAATTTCGCGCCGCCATGGCGGTTGGGTAGATGTATGAAATGGTATCGCCCGGCCTCGGCATTGGTGGCGGTTTCCAGCGACGGCGTCGCGGTCGCTAATACGACGGGGGCTTTTTCCAGCTGGCCGCGTACCACTGCCATGTCGCGAGCGTGATAGATGACCCCGTCTTCTTGCTTATAGGATTGGTCGTGTTCCTCATCGACGACGATCAAACCCAATTCTTTGAACGGCAGGAACAACGACGACCTGGCGCCGACAACGACCCGCGCGCGCCCATCCGCGACCGCCCGCCACACCCGCCGGCGCCGGGCGCGGGGAACCTCAGAATGCCATTCCAGGGGCGGCGTGCCGAAGCGTTCTTCGAACCGGCCAAGGAACTGTGCGGTCAACGCGATCTCGGGCAACAGCACCAGCACCTGCCGGTCCGCCTCAAGAGCGGCGGCGATGGCCTCGAAATAGACCTCGGTTTTTCCGGCACCTGTCACGCCATCCAATAGGGAGACGGAGAATCCGCCCTCTCGTGTTTTGGCCACCAGATCGTCAGCTGCTGTTTTTTGAGTAGGGGAAAGGTCGGGGCCCGCCAAGTTGGGGTTCGGCTGGGATAGGGGAGCGTCGTCGGAAATCTCCACCGCGTCCAGGGCACCGAGGTCGGCCATGCCCCGTACCACGCCGATACTGACTGCTGCTTCCCGCGCCAAATCCGTCGAGCCGCGCGCCGGGCCGTCGCGCAACACGTCGATGACCCGCTGGCGCGCCGGTGTCGCTCTGAAATCGGGTGGTGTCGCCGAGAGGCGATAGACGATTCGCGGCCGTCCGGGCAGCAGGGCCTCCGGAATGCTCATCGCCATCCGCAGTACCGCTCCGGGGGCCGACATAGAGTACGCGGCCAGCCAATCGACCAATCGACGCATCGAGTCGCCCATACGCCAGGTGTCGAGTCGCGCTTCGATATCGCGCAATCGCGAATCGTCGACGGCTTTGACACCCGTTGAATCGCCCTTGGCAGCGGGGTCCCAAACGATGCCCACGCGTGTCTGTTTGCCGAGCGGCACATTTACGAAATCCCCTGGATTTACGGCTAAACCCTCGGGCACGCGATAGTCGTACGCCCCTGCCAACGGCAGGGGCAAAAGTACGCGGACGCGCTTTGATGTGCCGTTAGGTCGGTTGGTCGAACTGGCGCCTGAGAATCCCATCGGCTAGAGTGTATCCAACAATTATCGCGGCGCCAGATGGCATCGACAACTCAGCCTGGAGGGTTGGAAAAGAACAATGAAATTTTTCGTGGATACCGCTGATGTGGACGCCATTCGCGACCTGGCCGATACCGGTCTCGTCGATGGCGTGACGACCAACCCGTCCTTGATCGCAAAAAGCGGCCGGGATTTCGTCGAGGTTGTGAAAGAGATTTGCGACATCGTCGATGGTCCGATCAGCGCCGAGGTCACCGCTATCGAATATGACGCGATGGTCGCTGAGGGCCGCAAGCTCGCGAAGATTCACGACAATATCACCGTCAAAGTCCCGCTGACCCGCGATGGATTGAAGACCTGCAAGACGCTGTCGCAGGAAGGCACGATGGTCAATGTGACGCTGTGTTTCTCCGCAAATCAGGCGCTGCTGGCGGCAAAAGCGGGCGCGACCTTCATTTCGCCGTTTATCGGCCGCCTCGACGATATAGCTACGGATGGTATGCAGCTGATCGAGGATATCGTCGATATCTACGACAACTATCCCAACCTGATGACGGAGGTTCTGGTCGCCTCTGTGCGCTCGCCGATGCATGTGCTGCAATCGGCGAAAATTGGCGCAGATGTTGTGACCTTGCCGCCGGACGTCCTGCTCGCGATGTTCAAGCATCCGCTGACCGATAAGGGTCTCGAAGCGTTCCTCGCCGATTGGCAGAAGACCGGCCAGTCTATTCTTTAGGAAGAAGGGATGACTCAAGACTCGACTGATCCGTCACAAGCGACCCAGGTTACAGCGGCGCAAGTTGTCGAGTATCTGGAGCGAAATCCGGATTTTTTGAGCCGGAATCCGCAGGCGCTCGACCAGCAAACGACGCCGGAACGGGAACTCGGTGATGGGGTCGTTGATTTTCAGTCAGCGATGATTTCCCGGCTTCGCGCAGACGTCGCCGGTCACACCGATCGCCAACGGGAATTACTGGATACCAGCCGAGCCAATTTATCGATCCAGGCGCGCGTCCATGAATGCGTCTTGGCGCTATTGGATGCGCGCAGTTTCGAGAAAGTCATCGAAACCGTCGCGACCGATTTGACGGTATTGCTAGATCTCGATGTCGTCACGCTGTGCGTTGAATCGGAACAGGGTGCCTGGTCCGGTGGGGCCGCCGGCCAGGGCCTTCGCATGATTTCGCCAGGCACCGTCGAAGAAGTCTTCGGCACCGGCGAGGAATTAATTCTGCGCTGCGGTATCGACGGACACGCGGAAGCGTTCGGTGAAGCGGCCAGCCTCGTGCGTTCGGAATCGCTCGTCCGCTTGCAGATTTCGTCATCGACGCCGCCGGCTCTGTTAGCATTTGGGTCGCGCGATCCGGAGAAATTTAATCCGGGGCAGGCGACGGAACTCATTGGATTTCTCGCGGCCGTATTGGAAAGTGTCATTCGTGGATGGCTAACACTACCGGACTAGAATCGATTCTTGAAGGGGTCGCGGGAGATGCGGCCCTCGGATCCGTGGTCGCTGACTGGCTGCAGTGGCTGCGCGACGAACGGCGCTCCTCTCCTCATACGGTTGATGCTTATGTCCGCGATCTTGCGGCGTTTTTGACATTTTTATCGCAGCATCAGGGCGGCCCGGTGACCCTCGCCGACTTGGAAGCGTTGGGTGCGCGGGATTTTCGCGCCTGGCTGGCCCGGCGCGCTTCGGCCGGGCTTGGGCGCACTTCGACGGCGCGGGCTCTTTCCGTGGTGCGCGGATTTTATGTATGGATGGAGCGAAACGAGCGGGGCCGCAATCATGCAATTCGCACCGTCCGCACACCAAAATTACCAAAATCGGTGCCGAAGCCTCTGGATGTCCGTGATGCGGCCGTGACGGTGACGGATATCGGCGCGTTGGCGAGCGAGCCGTGGATTGCGTCCCGGGACATCGCGGTCATGACATTGCTCTATGGTTGTGGATTGCGGATTTCCGAAGCCCTTGGCCTTGTGCGCCGGTATGCTCCTGACGGCAACGCCATGACCGTTCTCGGCAAGGGTAACAAACAGCGCATGGTGCCGGTCTTGCCGGTGGTGCGAGAAGCGATCGACACGTATCTGGCGGAGTGCCCCCATCATTTGGAGGCGGACGACCCGCTTTTCGTCGGCGCTCGGGGAGGCCCGCTCAATGCGCGGATTATCCAACGGCAGATGCAGAAATTACGGGGTTGGCTCGGCTTGCCAGATACCGCGACTCCGCACGCGATGCGGCACAGTTTCGCCACACACCTTCTTGCGGGCGGCGGTGATTTGCGCTCGATCCAGGAATTACTGGGCCATGCGTCCCTGTCGACGACGCAGCGTTATACGGCTGTTGATACGGAGAAATTGCTGCGGGAATATCAAGCGACTCATCCCCGCGCTAGGTCCTGAGGGCATCCTAAGTTGCCTCTTATCGCAGCTATATCGTCGAGAAACGTAATAAAATTGCGCAAAGTGTGATGGTCGTCATACCGCGCTGAAGGTGCATAAGGCATTTTAACTCGTGCATACCCAAGACACGTCCTATGCACTCCCAACTAGCCCAATTTGGGCACTAACGGGCCGGATTTTTATCCGGCCCGCTTTTTTATCGGGAACTCCCCAGAAAGCGCCGGACCAACAACATCGCGCGAATGCGGGCCTCACGGATTTGCCGTTCGTATTTGGGAAAGCGCTTTTCTACCGAGATGAGCTTCTGCTTGAACCATGGCGATTCGTAGGAAAGCAGGACCATGCCGATGGCGAGGAATAGAATGCCTTGCAGAATGGGCAGGAACAGGCCGAGCACGCCAAGCACCATGAAGGTCCATCCCAGGCCTTGGATAACTAGGGACCGTGTGCGGCGGCTCATGGCCATCAGATATGGATTGGACGGCCATCGACGGCGAGGGCTGCTTCTTTAACCGCTTCGGTCATCGTCGGATGGCCGTGGCAGGTTCGCGCGACGTCTTCCGCCGAACCACCGAATTCGATCACGGTAACGATTTCCTGAATCAGGTTGCCCGCGTCCGCGCCAATAATGTGGCAACCGAGCACTTCGTCGGTCTCCGCATCCGCGAGCAGCTTCACGAATCCATCCGTGTCGCCGTTGCAGCGCGCCCGGCTGTTCGCCATGAAGGGGAACTTACCGGCCTTAAAGGCGCGGCCCGCTTGTTTCAGTTGCTCTTCCGTCTTACCGACCGACGCGACTTCGGGCCAAGTATAGACGATGCCGGGGATGGCGTCGTAATCGATATGCCCGGATTGCCCCGC
>CAXAGK010000297.1:0-5255 GCA_963968305.1 uncultured Rickettsiales bacterium
AACAAGTTCCGGTCGATGGTATCGCCAATACTGACAGCCATTCGTTAAATCAGTTTTCGGAACACTTCCTCGAACGTGCCTTTAGCAGCCCCGTAGAGGCTGTAAATCGCAAGCGCCGGCAAGATGCCGATATTAAGAATACTATCGGGAGCTTAGTTCTAATCTGCCTGAATACATTTGAAATAACGGCCATAACGCCCTCTACGCCTCCATCGACTAGATCAGGAATATCCTGTCCTAAATTTGATAGAGCGTATTAGGCGTCTAATTGGTTAACGAATGGCTAAAGCATGTAAGGTTTTCGTCAAGTTTCTATTAGAGCATTGTTATCAAATAGAGAATTAATCTCGACTTCAGTTAACCCTGCCTCAGTTAGGACGGCTCTGCTATGCTCCCCGAGTCGTGGGGCGGGTCCTTCAGCCTCCGCTCTTTCACCGTCGAACCAGAGCGCTTGGTGCGCCAACTCAATCTTGCCGACTCCCGGTTGATTCACGGTCAACATACCACCCAACGCCTCGATCTGCGGATCAGCGCGGACCCGGTCCAATGTGTTGACCGGCGTTGCCGGGACACCGTTTTCCCGCAGGGCTTCGGCGACTTCTTGCGCGGTGCGGACAGAGACATATGCCTCGACAATGGCTTCCGTCTCGGGCCGGTTCTCGACACGCTTGGCGTTGGTGGCGAAATTCGGATCGTCGGCGAGCTCCGGCTGGCCGATGGTGATCGCCAAGTTTTTGAACATCCGATCATTGAGGCAGGCAATAGCGACGTCCGCGTCCTTGGCTTCGAAGGTCTGATAGGGACAGAAATTCGGATGGCCACGCCCCATACGCCCCGGCGGCACACCGGTCGCCTGCATCGCGGGCCACATATAGCAAAGGCTGGCGATTTGCCCTTCGAGCAGCGACGTTTGAACCAACGATCCCTTGCCGGTCTTGCCGTGCTTAAACAAGGCGGAGACGATACCGAGTGCCCCGTGCAGGGACGCGGTAATGTCCATCATCGGTCCGCCGATGCGCGCTGGCGGCCCGTCCTCGTGCCCGATCATGCTCATCTGGCCGGAGAACGCTTGGATGAAAAAATCCATCGCCGGCTCATTGGCGCGCGGCCCTTTGTGGCCAAACCCAGAGATCGCACAATAAATTACGTCTGGGTTCACGGCTTTCACCGCCTCGGGTCCGACGCCCAATCGATCGGAGACGCTCGGTCGGAAATTCTCCAGCACCACATCCGCGTCCTCGCAGATTTTCAGATATGCTTTCACCGCGTCCGGATTCTTGAGGTCGAGGGAAATGCTCCGCTTCGAGCGGTTGATCGCGGCGGTAAAGGCGGAAAAGCCAGTGTCCCCAACGAAGGGCAAATAGCGGCGGGTCTCATCTCCTTCCGGCGATTCCACCTTGATCACCTCCGCCCCGAGATCACTCAGCAGCAGCCCGCAATAGGGGGCGGCGAGAACGACGCCCAGTTCGACAACCTTGATTCCTTCGAGTGGCTTCTGCATACCGTGGCTCCAGATGAAATCGCACGGATGAATTTCCGGCGACGAAAGCTAAATTAGTATTGCGCCGCCCGCCACCAAGGCTTGGCGGCATAACCTCGCCGCGCGGCACGGAAACCGTTGGAGTCAGATATGAGCATGCAGTTAACCGAAGATCAGGAATCCATCCGCGAGGCCGTCGAGCGCATCTGCCTCGGGTTCGAGGATGACTATTGGCTGGATCACGACGACACCGGCGAGTTTCCGGAAGAATTCTACCGCGCGATGGCGGACGGCGGTTGGCTCGGTATCGCCATGCCGGAAGAATACGGCGGCGCTGGTCTCGGTGTCACCGAAGCCGCCATCATGATGCACACTGTGGCAAAAACCCGGGGCGCGATGAGCGCCGCGTCATCGATCCACATGAACATCTTCGGACCGCACCCGATCTCCGTCTTCGGCAATGACGAGCAGAAGGAGCGCTGGATACCGGATCTGGTGCAGGGCAAGTACAAGTCCTGCTTCGGCGTGACGGAGCCGAATTCCGGCCTCAACACCGCGGCCCTGCAAACCCGGGCCGAGCGCACCAACAACGGTTGGGTCGTCAATGGCCGCAAGATTTGGACCTCCACTGCTCAGGTCGCCAGCAAGATCATGCTGATCGCCCGCACCACCCCGCAGGAAGATTGCGCCAAGCCGATTGATGGGCTCAGCTTATTCTTCACCGATCTCAATCGCGACTATTGCGACGTCCGGCGGATCCCCAAAATGGGCCGCAAAGCAGTCGATTCGAACGAAGTTTTCATCGACGGCCTACCGATCCCGGAAGAGGATTTGATCGGCGAGGAGGGCAAGGGTTTCCGCTATCTGCTGCACAGCCTCAATCCGGAGCGTATACTGGTGGGCACGGAGGCCATCGGAATCGGCCAGCAGGCGATTGACCGCGCCTCGCAATACGCGAAGGATCGCGTCGTCTTTAACCGCCCCATTGGCCAGAACCAGGGCATCCAACACCCGCTGGCGGAATGCTGGATGGAACTGGAAGCGGCCCACTTGATGGCGATGCACGCGGCCAAACTTTACGACGAAGGCGTGGAATGCGGTGCGCAGTCAAACGCGGCGAAATACCTCGGCGCGGAAGCGGGCTTCAAGGCCTGCACCCAAGCCATCATGACCCACGGCGGCATGGGCTATGCCAAGGAATTCCATGTCGAGCGCCTGCTGCGCGAAGTGATGATCGCGAGAATCGCACCCGTCAGCCCGCAAATGATCCTGAACTACATTTCGGAGCGCGTGTTGGAACTGCCGCGTTCCTACTAAGAGCATCAGCTGTCATTCCGGGGCGGGCAAAAGCCCGAACCTGGAATTATGTCCAGAGCGTTACCTAATGGCAGCAAAACCGTGGGCACCACTCAGGCCCTAATTCCGGGTCGGCGTCGCGTCCCCGAATGGCGCGGGTTTTTCAGCCCCGTCATTCGGGGACGTCGGCTTTTGGACTTCTATTTACCCGTCCAACGAATACATCCTTTGCAAAATGACCCAGTGCTAAAAGGATTTAAAACATGTCGTCGAATTCAGAACTACGCACCATCGGCCTTGGCTTTTGCTGGCAGGACTACACCGTCGGCGACAAGTTTCAGACCATTGGGCGCAGCATATCGGAAGCCGATCTGGTGAGCTTCATCAACACAACCGGCATGACCGAGGTGATGTTCAACAATCTCGTCTATATCGAGGAACATTCCGCCGTGCGTGGCGGGCGGGCTGTGCCGGGGGCATTGGCCTATGCGATTGCCGAGGGGTTGCTGGTGCAGTCGACCATGCAGCATACGGGCCTCGCCTTCCTGCATATGGAGCTGGACGTGAAGGGTCCGACCTTCGTTGGCGATACCTTGCATGTCGAGGTCGAAGTGTTGGAAGTGCGTCAAACATCCAAGGGTAACCGCGGCTTGGTTCGCACCCGCAACGAAGTAAAGAACCAGGATGGCGAGACGGTGATCGTCTACACGCCGCTCCGCATGGTGGCAGGCCGGGAAGAATGACCTTCGAACTGCCTGCGCGCGAAGGCAAGCCGCGCACGCGCGGGCTCACCACCATGATTGATTTCGGCCCAGACGAGATGGGCTGGACCGGGGGCGAGAGCGGCATTCAAAGCCTGTTGGAATGCGCCGCCGACTACATCGATCACGCCAAGATTTATGCAATCAATGGGCTGTTGTTGCCGGAAGAAGCGGTGCGGAAATCGGCCAAGCTCTATCGCGAGTACGATTGCCATCCGTTTGCGGGCGGCATGTTGTTCGAATATGCCTATGCGAAAAACGAGCTGGACGGGCTTGAGGCGCTGTTGCGGCGGGAAGAGTTGATGGGGTTCGAAGTCTCCGAGAATTACATCACGCTCGAGGATGATGAGCGCAAAGGTCTAATCGAGCGGTTCCAGAAGGCCGGGTTCGAGATCGTTTACGAGTTTGGGCGCAAGGCTCCGACTGAGCCGATGAAGCTCGACGAGCTCGGTGCGGTCATTCATTCGGTCGCCGAATGCGGCATCGATCATGTCATTGTCGAGCAAAGCGAGATCGACATGCTGGCGGAAACGTCGACCACGGGCCTGGAAGAACTGCGCCAGCAAAACTGGTTCGACCGCGTCATCATCGAAGCCGACCCATACCGCTTCCCGTCCCAGCATGCGGAGCTGATCAATACCTTCGGGCGCGACGTTAACCTCTGTAATATCGCGCCGGGGCAAGTGCTGCGGTTGGAAGGCTTCCGCCAGGGCATCGGCCGGGCGGTGGGGTATTCGATCATGGATGGCTTGATCTGAGTGATTGGAACGAGCAACCTCTCTTGAAATCAATAACTCGGCTTATCTCGATTCCTACAGCAGATTTGGCACTCCAACTTACCGTCGCGCCAGTGATTGGCGCCGATGGTCGCGGGGTTAGAGTTCAGGTCAAGGCTTCTGACACGCCTGATGCAAAAATCGTTGAGGAGGTCGAGCTCAACAGTCGGCCCTTCGCGCTGGTTATCGGTATCAACGAATATTCGAACGAATGGCCTCGGCTTTCAAACGCCGTATCCGATGCCCGTAAAATCGCGTCAGCCCTTGAGGCCGATGGCTTTGATATGACCTTGAATTTGAACTTGGGCTCGTACAACCTGAAGGATGCCTTCGGGGTTTACAAAACCCCTGGTCAGAGTGCCCAGTTCCTTGATCATAACGGATTGCCGATTAATATTGGCAACGATTGGGGCCTCCAGAGCGGAAGCCGGAAAAGCCCGGTCCGCACACTCTCCGATGTGAGCCAATGGACGCGGGATGGGAAGGGCGCCTATTTCCATGTGACGAGCACGCGATAAACGGAATGCATAATATGAACCGGCATAAATCGTCAATTTTGATTCTCTTGATGCTCTCGTGTGTCTTGCTGCCTTCCCGGATCGTCCATGCCGCTGATCGCGAATTGATCGTTTATTCAACGGAATTCGCAGGCTTTATGGGCGGCAGCGAGCCAAACCCCGGACTTTTGATTGAGATGGTACAGCGTGCAGCTCAAAAACAGAGCTACAGTGTCATGCAGAAGATCGTGCCCTGGGCAAGGGCCATCCGAATGGCCCGAACCGAAGCAAATGGCGCTGAAAAGCGCATTCATCTCGTTAGATCGTAGGGTCGATACTTTTGAGGAAGCGAAACGGCTGTCGGCCGTCGGCATCCGCCGGGCGACCTCTTATGAAGTCGAATTGGAAGAACGGGGCTTTGAGAATATCAGGACCTTTAACCGTC
>CAXAGK010000298.1:0-5232 GCA_963968305.1 uncultured Rickettsiales bacterium
TCTCTGCACGATCCAGTCAGACCCGTGCGTACGCGGTGAGCGCGCGGAGCCGGGAAGGCCGACGACGGACATCCCGCCAATATGAGCCAAGAAGGTCAAATTGCCTGGATCAACCGGCATTCCCAATTGCTCTATCTGGCCGCCCGAAGCTGTGATAGCCGATGGTACGACGTCGCGGCGGTCGGCGACCGCGGAGGCACCCAATACCAAGGCGATATCGCAACCGCGATCCGAAAGCGTCTTTAAACTTTCGTGAATTGCTGGTTCTTCATGAGGGCACGCCAATGCTTCGTCGAGGGAAAGCCCCATGGCGATGAGCCTTGCCGCAGTCACTTCTTCGCCCTTGGTCACCAATTTTTCCGGGATATTAGCCAGGGTGGTCTGCAGAAGGCCGATTTTTTGCGGTCGGTATTCGGCAATGCGGAAAAGCCCTTTGACCCTTTTTGCCGCCGTTTCGCATGCACTCAGCGTATCTTGACGGACTGCGAAGGGAATGATCTTCACCGTCGCAACCAGTTGTCCCGGCTCGACGGATGCAAACGGTTCAATTGTCGATAGCGTGACAGCTTCATCTATCTCATTGATCGCATTCAACCGGTCGACCGGAAGCACGAAAAGGCCACGGACAGCAGCATAAATATTAACCCGGCCGGTACCTGCCGCGCCTAAGCTCACAGTTGTGTCTGCGACAACTGCATCCGCCATTCTTTGAGCGGCGATATCTTCAGTGATGTCGTCCGGCTCTAAGCGAACGAGCGTCGTCTCTCGATAGCCAGCAGCCTGTAGTTGCGCGATATCGTCCTTTGTGAGCACCCGACCTTTGCGAAGGGTCTCCGAAGCTGTCCGTAAGCTGTGGACCAGCACGGCGCCTTCGGCGGATTTATCGAGCGGACAGACGCCGAATTTCACGCGGCCTCGCGCCGCGCCGGCGCGTGCAGGATGGCGGTCACTTCTCCCATGATGGAGATCGCAATTTCCGCCGGGGATACAGCACCAATATCCAATCCGATCGGTGCTTCAATGCGGGAGAGCTCAGCTTCGCTGAAGTCCGCCTCGCGTAATCTATCGAGACGTCGCGCGTGGGTCCGATTGCTGCCGAGCGATCCGATATAGAACGCATCACTCCGCAGAGCGATAGATAGCGCCGGATCGTCCAGTTTTGGGTCATGGGTAAGTGTGACGATGGCCGTGCGGCGGTCCGGGTCGAGCGCTTTCATGGCCTCGTCCGGCCAATCGTGATTGAGCGTCACACCGGGAAAGCGGGTTTCGCTGGAAAAAGCCTGCCGGGGATCAACGATGGTCACGTCGTAGCCGGAGAGTTTCGCCATCGGGACCAAGGATTGGGCGATATGAACCGCGCCGACGATGATCATTCGTTTGGGCGGCGGGAATGGTTGCAGGAAATACCGCACGCCGCCGTCATCGAGCGTCTCACCCTTGTCTCGACGTAATGTACGTTCGATGGACCCACCGAGGGCAGGCGTGATCGCGACATCACCTTCGCTCTTTCCATCAATCCAAAGCGTTTGGGCACCTGACGCCAAGTCGGTAATTACGACGGTCGGGTGTTTCGCGGATTTGGCCGTGATGAGATTGCTGAGAAATGCTTGTTTCATTTTATCATTCTCCTCGAGGACACCGTCGCGGTGTCCTTAGTCCAGCTTCTCGACAAAGACCTCAACCTCACCGCCACAGGCGAGACCGACTTCCCAGGCTTGCTCGTCGCTGACACCGAAAGAAAGGAGCCTAGGCTTACCCTCCTGCATGACTTCCAATGCTTCGTGGACGACTGCCCCCTCGATACAGCCGCCGGAGACGGAACCGATCATATTATTCTCGGTATCGACAACCAACTGGCTACCGACTGGCCGTGGAGAAGAGCCCCAGGTCTTAACGACGGTCGCTATGGCGACATCGCGTCCTGACGCGCGCCAATTTGCCGCTTGCTCCAGAATGTTCTCGTGTGCGTCCAATGTGTGATCGTTCATGCTGCCATCTCCTGCCATCGTCTGAGTGCCGGGTCGCTGCCCGCGCCAATATCCCTCAATATGTGGGTTAGTTGTGCCAAGCTTTCCAGGTTATGAACCGGACGGAAATCATCCACATGGGGTAGTATAGCCCGGATGCCTTGGGATTTGGGTTCAAATTGATCGTACCGGAGGAGCGGGTTTAGCCAAATCAACCGCCGTGACGAGCGGTGCAATCGGTCCATTTCCTTTGGCAAACCTTCGCCGCCCTCTCTGTCGAGGCCGTCGGTGATCAAGATAACGACGGCGCCTTGCGTCAGTACGCGGCGCGACCAATCGCGATTGAAGTCGTGCAAACACTGCCCGATACGGGTCCCGCCGGACCAATCAACAACCGCGTCGGTGACTTGTTCCAACGCGACGTCGATATCCTTATTGCGGAGATACCGGGTCACATTGGTGAGGCGAGTGCCGAATAGGAATGTGTGGACCCGGTCACGGTCGTTGGTGATGGCGTGCATGAAGTGCAACAGCATTCGAGCATAGCGCTCCATTGATCCGGAAATATCGCACAGCACGACGATCGGTGGTTTGCGTTGGCGACGTCGGCGCCATCGCATTGGGATTATATCGCCACCGGATCTCAGTGCAGTGCGGAGTGTGGCGCGCATATCTGCACGGGCGCCGGTCTTATCGGGCCGGAACCGTCGTGTCGGTATTTCCATGATCGGGAGGCGCATCCGCCGCATCGCCAATTTAGCAGCTTCGATTTCGGAAGCTGTCATCTTTTCGAAATCCATCTCGCGCAGGACCTCGTCCTGGCTGAAAGTTAGGGTCGCGTCGAATTCGACTTCTTCGGTCTCTCGCGTCTTGATATCGTCTTGCGGCGTGGCCCCCGCCGTAAGTGCTTCTGCGATCCGGGGGGAGATGTCGCTTTTCGGCGTTTCACCTTCACCGAGCTGTGCGGTCGGGAGCACCATCGACATCATGCGTTCCAGGATCTGTGGATTACGCCAAAAGACATGAAACGCCTGATCGAAGAGTTCGCGTTGATCGCGGCGATTCACGAAGACAGCGTGAAGGGACCAGTAAAAGTCGTCACGCCGCCCGAGACCGGTTTGCTCCAAGGCGTGAATGGCATCGATGACCTTACCGGGGCCGATTGGCAGTCCCGCCGCCCGTAACACTCGGGCGAAGTGCATGATGTTGTTAGCGATCCGTCCGCCGTCTTGGTAAACCGGTGTCATGCGCCGTCGGCCAACAGCATTTCGTTTTTGATATCAGCGAGGAGTCGACTGGCTTCGCTGCCGCGAATTTTCTCGATGTCGTCTTGGTATTTCAGCAAGGTGCCAAGTGTATTATTTATCGTATCCGGATCAAGCGTCATGCAATCCAGTTGCGTCAACGCATGCGCCCAGTCGATGGTTTCCGCCACACCGGGTTGCTTGAAAAGATCCATTTCCCTGAGTTTTTGGACAAATGAGACGACTTGCGCAGAGAGAGTTTCCGGTGCGGTTGGCGCCTTTATCTTGAGGATCTCCAATTCCCGCTCTGCATCCGGGTAATCAATCCAGTAATAGAAGCATCGGCGTTTTAATGCATCGTGAATTTCACGGGTCCGGTTGGAGGTAATGATGACAATCGGCGGTTCATTGGCCTTGATCGTGCCGAGTTCCGGGATTGTGATTTGGAAGTCCGAGAGGACCTCTAAGAGATAGGCCTCGAAGGGCTCGTCCGTTCGATCCAATTCGTCGATCAATAAAACAGCAGGCCCGTCGATACTTGGCTCCAGTGCTTGGAGGAGAGGGCGTTTGATGAGGAATTTCTCACTGAATAAATCGCTTTCGAGAGCGTTGCGGTCTCTATCGCCGACCGCTTCCGAAAGTCGAATCTCGATCATTTGCAGGGAGTAGTTCCATTCGTAGACAGCGGAGGCCGCATCGAGACCTTCGTAGCACTGCAGGCGCACCAGCCGTCGGCCCAGTGTCTCAGACAAAACCTTGGCGATTTCGGTCTTACCGACACCAGCTTCGCCCTCCAGGAATAGCGGACGCCGTATGGTCAAGGCCAGATGGAGCGCGGTTGCGAGGCTTCGGTCCGAAACGTAATTCCCTTTGTCGAGAAGCGTGATGGTTTCGTCGATAGTGGCGGGAAGTTGATCGGTCATGATGTTCGGGATGCCTTTGCCGTGGTTAGTCGTCTCTGTGGAAATCTATCCAACGAGGGTAAAGAGGATGGTAGAGTGTTTTAATTTAATCGGCATTTATCGTGATTGCGAGTATGGAGCAGCATGATGTTTAGGAATGCGTTTGTATAATAGGTTGTTCCAATTTTGTTCCATAGTTAGAAAGTTGCGGTAAATAGGCACCGCTTTGTCTGGATATAATAAGAGCAGTAATACAATCAACGTACTTGGCTTGGCCGTCCTCATCGAAAAAAGCCCGACTTAGAGGAAGCCGGGCTTTGGATTCGAAGATATCTGAACGCCGTTATCCGGCCTTAACGACAGCCCGTTTGGCCATAACTGTGACAAGATGGGCTCGATATTCGGAGCTCGCGTGGATATCGGAGTTTAAATCATCGGGAGAAACCGAGATATTCGCCACCGCGTCCGCCGAGAAATCAGATGATAATGCGCTTTCCATCTCCGGCACCCGGAAGACTCCGTCTTGGCCAGCACCGGTGACGGCTACACGTGTGTCGCCGCTATTCTGAGCGATGAAAACACCGACAATGGCGTAGCGCGATGCGGGGTTCGGAAACTTCATATAAGCGGCTTTGCCCGGGACCGGAAACTTTACCGCGGTGACGACTTCGCCTTCTTCCAAAGCGGTCTCAAACATACCGGTGAAGAAATCATCGGCACCGATTTCGCGCTGATCGGTGACGATGGTCGCCCCCAATGCCAGGCAAGCCGACGGATAATCTGCTGCCGGATCGTTATTCGCGATTGAGCCACCGATCGTACCACGGTTGCGAACCTGTGGATCGCCTATTCCGTCGGCCAAATCCGCAAGTGCCGGGATTTTACCTTTGACGTCGGCGGAAGCGGCGACGGTCGCGTGGGTCGTCATGGCGCCAATGGTTACCGTATCCCCATCAACGGAGATGCCGGCAAGATCGTAAATACCGCCGAGGTCGACGACATCGGCGGGTTGTGCCAGCCGTTGCTTCAGCGTCGGGATCAACGTCATCCCACCGGCCATCAACATGGCGTCGTCTGATCCTTTAACCTTAGAGGACGCGTCGGAGACCGAACCTGCGC
>CAXAGK010000299.1:0-5219 GCA_963968305.1 uncultured Rickettsiales bacterium
ACGGTGAGGTGGTGGCGGTGCAGGAGAAGCTCGGCCGAGACGCCGCCGGGGAAATGACGGAACAAGCTTTGGCGCGTGTCGCCGAAGGATTGGTTGAGGCGGGTGTGCGGAAACTGATCGTCGCCGGTGGCGAGACGTCCGGCGCTGTGGTCAGCAAACTCGGCGTGCAAGGGCTGCGGATCGGGCCTGAGATCGACCCAGGCGTACCGTGGACGGTCAGCCTTGGCGAACGGGAAATAGCGCTTGCCCTGAAGTCGGGTAATTTTGGTGGACCCAACTTCTTTGAAGAAGCATTCGACAGGCTGCAGTGAGAAAGCGGAGTTTGTCGAAGGGTGACTAGGACAATTGGACTGAAAATATGAGCGACGAATCGAAAACACGAGAGGCTGTCTGCCGCTTCGGTAAATCCATCTACGATCGCGGGCTGACCGGCGGGAGTTCGGGGAATATTAGCGTGCGTCTCGAGGACGGATGGTTGATGACACCAACTGGATCCTCAATGGGAGAACTCGATCCGGCGCGTCTGTCGAAACTCGATGCGCAAGGCGTCCATGTCTCCGGCGATAAACCGACCAAGGAAACGTTTCTGCATCTGGCAATGTATGAAGAACGGCCCCGCGACGGTGCCGTCGTGCATCTGCATTCGACTCATTCGGTGGCGGTCTCATGTATGCCGGATATCGATCCGGCGAATGTTATCCCGCCGATCACGGCCTATTACGTCATGAAGATCGGCAAATTGCCGTTGGTCCCATATTACCGTCCGGGCGACGAAGGCTTGGGCGACGCCATTCGTGGCCTCGCGGGGAAACACACGGCGGTTCTTCTGGCCAATCATGGCCCGGTGGTGTCGGCCAAGAAACTCGACGCAGCCGTCTACGCGATGGAAGAATTGGAAGAGACCGCGAAACTGTATCTCCTGCTCCACGCCCACAATCCTCGGTGCCTGACACCGGAACAGATCGAAGATCTCGAACGCAGCTTTCCAAGGGACTGAACCCATGCCGAATTTCGCCGCCAACCTGTCGATGATGTACACTGAATTCGATTTCCGCGACCGTTTCGCTGCCGCTGCGAAGGACGGGTTTAAGGGCGTTGAGTTTCTATTCCCTTATGAATGGCCGGCGGCGGATGTTGCCGAATGGCGGGAAGCCGCAGGTGTGACCCAAGCGCTGTTCAACGCACCGCCCGGTGATTGGGAGAAGAACGAGCGCGGCATGGCGGCTCTACCTGGCCGCGAAGCCGAATTCCAGGATGCGGTCGGCAAGGCGCTGGAATACGCCGCCGCCTTGGATTGTCCGCGCATTCACGTCATGGCCGGCCTGCGGCCCGAAGGCGTTGCAGAGAATGTCCTCTGCGAGACGTATGAGAAGAGCCTGGCATTTGCGGCAAACGAGGCCGCGAAGGTGGGTCGCAATGTCATCATCGAGCCAATCAATACGCGGAACGTTCCCGGATATTTTCTAAACCGTCAGGCGGAAGCGCGACGTTTCGTTGACGTCGTGGGTCTTCCGAATCTCTTGGTGCAGATGGACCTTTATCATGTGCAAATCGTCGAAGGGGACGTGGCCATGAAAATCCGCGAGTTTATCGACAAAGTCGATCATTTTCAGATCGCCGGCGTGCCTGAACGCCATGAGCCGGATATTGGCGAGGTGAATTATCCCTATCTATTCGATTTGATCGACGAGCTGGGATTCGAAGGTTGGATCGGCTGTGAGTACAACCCGAACGGAGATACGACCGCGGGATTGGGATGGGCCAAGACGTATCTCGGTTAAGCTCTGAGGAGAATGTCCGAGGGACGCGCAGAACCTAATCGTCATCATGACGGACGGTCACGATCCGAGATATATCGGTGCTGCCGGGAATACCTTGATGCAAACTCCGGCACTCGACCGGCTCGCGGCAAACGGCACTCGTTTCGCGAACGCATACACGACCTGCCCAATTTGCGTGCCGGCACGAGCGTCCTTCGCGATCGGGCGGCATGTTCACGAGACAGCGGGTTGGGACAATGCGCAGGCCTATGACGGTAGCATTCCGGGATGGGCCCAGTATTTACGGGATGCCGGACGTTCCGTCGAAGCCATTGGCAAGATGGACTACCGCCGCGAGGAAGATCCGCTCGGCTACGACAGACAGCATGAGCCAATGCATATAATGGATGGGGTCGGCATGGTCTGGGGAGCGATACGCGATCCCTTTCCGAAACTCGACCGGCCGTTCCGCCTAATCAAGGAAACCGGTGTTGGTGTCTCGAACTACAATTTCTACGACCGGCGGATCGCCAACCGCACATCGGAATGGCTGAAGGAACGCGCGGGCATGGAGGGGGGACCTTGGGCGCTTTATGTTGGCTTCGCCGCTCCGCATCCGCCGTTCATCGTGCCGCGTGAATATTTGGACCGCTATCCACTCGACAAAGTGCCGCTGCCAAAGGCTTATGCGAAGCTGGGAACACCGCATCACCCCTGGGTATAAGCACAGGACGATTTCATCGCGCAGGATGGATCCTTCAAGGACGACGAAGAACGTCGTCTTGCGTTTGCGAGTTATCTCGGTTTGCTCAGTTTCATTGATGCGCAAATCGGCTTTATCTTGGACACCCTGGAGGAGAGTGGCCTCGCGTCCGAGACGCGTGTTCTTTACACCAGCGATCATGGGGATGCGTCGGGTGCGCGCGGTCTATGGGGCAAGTTCAATTTTTATGAAGAATCGGCGAAGGTGCCGATGATCCTCTCAGGACCAGGTGTGCCGCAAGGCCATGTGTGTGAGACGCCTGTTACTCTCGTCGATTGCCATGCAACGATCTTGGATGGACTTGGGGTAGCATGGGCGGCGGACGACCCATCAACGGAAAGCCGCTCGTTATTTGAATTGGCAACGCTGCCGGACGATCCGGAGCGAGAGGCGTTCGGTCAGTACCACGCTTTTGCTTCGCCGACCGGCGGATTCATGCTGCGGAAGGGCTGCTATAAATATCACTATTATGTCGGTTATCCGCCGGAACTGTTTGATCTTGTGGTGGATCTGGAGGAATTACACGATTTGGCACCCGATCCGGCCCATCGCGAAACACTCGATAAAATGGAAGCATTGCTGCGCGCCCCGATCGATCCCGAAGACGTGGACAGACAAGCCAAGGAAGCGCAGGCGGCGTTGATTGAGCGCCACGGCGGGCGCGATAAAGCTAGAAATGGGGGCGCACCGGGTACGACGCCGGTCCCCGGATATGCACAGGAATAAGCCGATCAGGCTTCGCTGCTGGGCTCGAAATCTTCCGGTGGAATGGCGATGAGCAGGCTACAGGGCAATCTGTCGATCAAGTGTTTACCGATGCGTTTGCGCCACCAGCGGTCGAGGCCGTCGAGCTTGCGCGTGCCGATGACGACCAGATCGGCGTCAAAATCCCGTGCCGCGTTCTCGATCTCATCGACCGGGTCGCCATAGCCGATACTGCCGGTACATTCGACGTGGCGGCGTTCCCGGATGCGCTCCACCCCATCGTTGAGGAGTTTCTGCACCTCGTTGTGCTCTTCATTCACGACTTCGGATGTGTTGACGCCGCCCGCCATCGGCATGGCCGCCGATGACCTAATCACTGCCAATAGATGCACTTCCGCGTTTGTGAGCTCTGCCAACTCCGAACCTTGTCGCAAGGCGCGGCGGTATTCGGGGCTGCCGTCATAGGCCATTAATATTCTTTTATACATTATTCATCTCCCCCGCGATTGACTGAGTATCCATGCCGGTATCACCGCGATCAAGTACGCGATGGCCAATACCAAAAATCCGTCTTGGAAGGCACGAGTGATCCCTTGGGCGTAAATGACCTCTCCAAGGTAATGGAGCGCCCCGTGTTGCTGCACCGCTTCGGAGACACCTGCCTCTTGGAGCAGCCGAGTGATGCTTGAGATTAACTCCCGGCTCGACGAATTCGACGCGTCCTGCGTCATCGCCAAGCTTTCGTTGTGATAGAACGTACGCTGATCGACGAAGACGACCCAGGCGTTTGTGCCGAGCGATCCGCCGGTCTGACGCACGAAATTCACCGTTCCCGCGCCGTCGTTAAGTCTTTCCGGCGGCAGCGAGCGCAGTGCCGTGCTCATGATAAACGGTTGCACGAAGGTAGTCCCGAACCGGCCGATGGCACCGTAGATCATGACGATGACTAGGGGCGTGTTTACGTCCGCCCAAGCCATCGGAAGCGTGCCGATACCGAGGATAAATAACCCGAACATCATCGCCTTTCCCGGCTCCAGCTTATCCGCGAGATGCCCGGTGAAGGGCACCATGCAGACTGCCAGTAACATGCCTGGCAGCAGGCTGAATCCCGCATCGAGTGGCGTTAATCCTTGGACCAATTGCGTGAAAACCGGGAAGGAGTAAGTCGTTGTGAAATTGCCGATACCAGAGAAGAAGGTCACGAAAAGCACGATAACGAAGTGCTTGTTTTGAAAAAGTGAAATGTCAATCAGCGTGGACCCTTCGCGACGTTGGCTCATCACGAATCCGACGCCAGTGCAGGTCCCGAGGATGACGAGAATAAGGATATAGTCCGAGGTCCAACCCTTGCGTGGACCATCGGTCAAAACCGTCATGATACAGAACAAGGTCACCGCAATGAGGATATAACCGATCCAATCGAAGGCTTGGCCGCCGGGCTTGCGTACGGAAGGTAGGAAAACCATCCCAAAGGGAAGCGATATCAGGAGCAGTGGTAGCGGCAGCCAGAAAATATATTGCCAGCTCAACAATTCGAGCGCGATGCCACCCACGGGGGGGCCCATGGCGACCGCCAGGACCAGTCCCATGGAATAAATGCCCATGGCGAAGCCGCGCCGCTCTTGCGGGAAGACCTGAAATACTGTGACCATGATGAGCGGTTGGATAATTCCCGTCGCCATGCCCTGCATTACGCGGCCCGCGATCAGCATGCTGAAACTGTCCGCCAGACCGGCAATTATACTGCCGACCGTAAAGAGGATCAGCGTGGCCGTATATCCATAGCGCTGGCCGAAGACCGCAACGACCCAGGCATTCAACAATTGGCATGTGGTCATCGCGACATTGAAGGACGTCGCCAATAATTGCGCCTGATCCTGTCCGACACCATAGGCCCCCATGACGTCCGGCACGGCGACATTCACGATCGTGCCCGACAACACCATGACGAACGACGCCGTCATGCCGGATGCCGTCACCAGCACCCGGTA